>JAHIUE010000028.1 GCA_018817205.1 Patescibacteria group bacterium
AGCCATGGCATTGCAAGATCTACAAAAAGAAAGACTTAAGAAATTAAAAAACATCCAAAAGTTGGGGATTAACCCTTATCCTGCCACATCAAACAGGAAACACACTATTTCCATTGCCCGGAAAATGATGGGTAAAAAAGTTGCAGTTGCAGGCAGAATAAGGTCTTTTCGCACCATGGGCAAAATAGCCTTTGCAGACTTGGAAGATGCAACAGGCAAAATTCAACTTCTGTTTAGGCAGGATTCTCTTAAGGGTGAAAAATATGATTTTTTGCAAAATTTAGATCTGGGTGATTTTATTGAAGGCTACGGTGAGGTTATGAGGACTCATGCAGGAGAAATTACTGTTGATGTATCTGATTTTGCACTTTTATCCAAAAGCCTGCGCCCTTTACCTTCAAACTGGTATGGATTAAAAGATGTAGAAGAAAGATATAGAAAAAGATATCTGGATCTTTTAATGAACCAAGGAATTCGTGAGGTATTTATTAAAAGGACAAAAATAATTTCTGCTGTCAGGGAGTTTCTTGATCAAAGAGGTTTTTTGGAGGTTGAAACTCCGACTTTACAGGAGATTTACGGAGGAGCCAATGCCAGACCTTTTAAAACCCGCCATAATACTTTGGGTTACGACTTCTTCCTAAAAATATCAGATGAGCTGTATTTGAAAAAGTTGATAGTTGGCGGTTTTGAGAAGGTTTATGAAATTGATAAGGATTTCCGCAATGAAGGTATTGACCGCAACCATAACCCGGAATTTACCATGATGGAATGTTATTTAGCTTATGCGGATTATAACGACATTATGAAACTTACTGAAGACCTTTACGAAACAGTTACTCTAAGAGTTTTGGGTACAACCAAAATAATTTTTGGCGAACATAGAATTAATCTGAAAGCCCCTTGGAAGAAAATGACAATGAAGCAAGCTATAAAAACTTATATTGGAATAGATGTTGATAAATTGAAAGATGAAGAAATTAAAGCTTTACTGAAAAATCACAACCTTGTCTCTGAGAATAAACCAACATTGACAGGCGTAGCAGCAGGTTTTAGCAGGGGAGTAGCTATTGCTACGTTGTTTGAGCTGGTTGAACCATATCTTATCCAGCCAACTTTCATTTATGATTTTCCAAAGGAAACTACATCTCTTTGTAAACCAAAAGAAGATCAGCCGGATTTGATTGAAAGGTTTGAGCCATATATTGCCGGATTTGAAATTGGAAATGCATACAGCGAATTAAATAATCCGCAAGTACAAAAAGAATATTTTGAGGAACAAAAAAGAGCTGCAAAATCAGGAGACGAAGAAGCCCACCCCATGGATAAGGGTTATCTTGAGGCAATGGAATATGGAATGCCGCCAATGGGAGGATTGGGACTGGGGATTGATAGAATGGTGATGCTTTTTACAAACAATCAAAGCATTGCAGATGTGATATTATTTCCAACACTAAAACCGGAAAGAAAAAAGAAATGAATATAATTAATTTAAAAAAGATATTAAAAGTTTTTTTGACACTGCAGTGGGCAAAGGAATTGCCCCGCCAGGGATTTATTGCCATGGGGTTTAAGAGAAATGAAGCGGATTCCGTAGCTGCTCATTCTTTTTCTACTTCTTTACTTGCTTACTTTTTAGCTAAAAGATTACAAAAAGAAGGGGTAAAGATAGACCCTGAAAAAGCATTAAAAATGGGATTAATGCATGATGTCGGAGAAACAATTGTGGGGGATGTAGGCACTTTTGTCAAAGGTATGGCAGGAGGAGTATTTAAGCATATTGAAGAAGAGGGAGTAAAGGCTTTGGTGGAAGGTTTGGACTCCAAAGAAGAAATAATATCTTTGGTTGAAGAATATAATAAAAAGGAAACTTTGGAGGCAAGACTGGTTAAGGCGGCAGATAATTTGGATGCTTTGGCTCAAGCCAAGGGTGTACCGGGGGCTCAGGATGCGTTAAAATATTTTAAGCAGGTGTATCATATCACCAAATTTGACTGGCATAAAAAAGCAGTTGATTTGATACTCTCAGGGGAAGTGGAACCTGCCCGCGATTGGCAAAAAAAATAATATGCTAGACATTAATTTTATTAGAGAAAATTTAGAAAAAGTAAAAAAATCCGTTCAAGCAAGAAAAGTTAATGTTGATTTGGATAAGCTTTTGGAGCTGGATGGTCAAAGAAGGGATCTGGTCCAAAAAGTAGATGCTTTGCGGGCCAATAGAAATGAAGCAGCTAGAGCCAGGGATAAGGGGGAAGGGGTAAGGGTAAAGGGTGAACTGCAGGAGTTAGAGAAGAAATTTTCAGAAATTGAGAAGCAGTATAACGATTTAATGCTTCAGGTGCCTAATGTCATTTTAGACGAGGTGCCGATAGGGGATGCAAGTAAAAACAAGATTATAAGGAAGGTGGGGGAGCCGTTGAAATTTTCTTTTCAACCAAAAGATCATCTCGAACTGGGGAAACGACTTAATATTATTGATTTCGACAGGGGAGTAAAAGTTGGGGGTTTTAGGGGATATTATTTAAAAAATGAAGGGGCAAAATTGCACTGGGCTGTTTTGCAGTTTGCTTTTGACCATCTGGCGCAAAAAGGTTTTAGTCCGGTTGTGCCACCGGTAATAAACAGAAGGTTTGCTCTTATTGGCGGCGGGCAATTCCCCTGGGGGGAAGAAGATACCTACAAAGTAGGTGAGGAAGATTTTCTGGTGGGGACAGCGGAAATTCCCTTAATGGCAATGCATGCAGATGAAACTTTTGAGTTAAAAGATTTACCGAAAAAGTATGTCGGGTTATCAGCTTGTTTTAGAACGGAAGTAGGATCATACGGAAAAGATACTAAGGGGTTGTATAGGGTACATGAGTTTTATAAAGTTGAACAGGTTATTTTATGCGAGGCAGATGAACAGGAGTCTTTGGGATTTTTTGAAGAAATTCAAGATAATTCCGAGGAAATTTTAGAAGAATTGGGTCTCCCCTATCAAGTGGTTTGTTTATCTTCGGAAGATATGGTTAAAAAAGCTAGCTTAACTTATGATATAGAAACCTGGATGCCTGGCAGAGACGGGTATGGTGAGACTCATTCAAATTCGATCTGTTTGGATTTCCAGACCAGAAGACTGAAGATAAAATACCGCGATAAAGATGGAGATGTGAAATACTGCCATGCTTTAAATAATACAGCTATCGCCTCCCCCAGAATTTTGATTGCCCTTTTGGAAAATTTTCAAACCGAAGATGGTTCTGTAAAAATCCCCGAGGTTTTACATAAATATACCGGCTTTTCTGAAATTAAGCCTAAATAAACTTACATCCCCTGTTCTTGTCTCTGGCGGATTAAGTCTGCAGCAGAGGTAGCATTTGGTGTTTCTACCCCACTTCCTTCGAGTTCTCCAAAGTTGGCAGAACCGGTAGCAGGTTGAGCAGTAGGTATAGGAAGCGGCGGAGGAGGGTTGACTTCGGTTGTTTGCGGCGCGACTTGCGCCGGAACACTGGTGGTTGTTTTAGGTTGACCAATGCCCAATATAAAATAAGCTGAAGTCCCTCCCACCAAAACTAACAGTCCAACTCCCAAGCCAATCAGCCAACGGGGAATGCCTTTGTGGGTGGTACTTTGATATGGTGGTTCTCCCTGGGAGTTATTAACTGGTGGTACGACCAATGTTTCGGCACTGGGTTGAGCAGATGGTTCTTGTCCGGGGTTATTTGATATTAAATGAGACAAGTCTGTTGGAACAGATTCGGCAGATCCGGGAGGGGTTTCGGAAGAGGCCGTCCAGCTGGGTTGAGCAGATGGTTCGGATGTTGGTTGGGGCTGGTCTGTTTGGGGTGGGGTGAATGTGGGAGTTGGCTCGGGTGCTGGCATGGGGGTTGGTTCGGATTGAGGAAGAGTCGGCTCCGGTTGAGGCGTAGGTTGAACAGGAGGAGTCCAGGCAGGCTCCGATTGGGTCGGAGCAGGGACTGGCTCCGCCGCTGGCGGGGTTGGTTCCGGCATTGGTGGTTCAGCGGGAGTTGGTGGAGTTGGAGGTAGAGGTGGCCAGCTCGGCGTTGGTTGAGGCGGCGGAGGTGGTGGGGGAGGTGCCCCGAAAGGCGTTGCAGGTGTTGGGTTGTTAAGGGGATTGTTAGTATTTCTTGGATCGTCCATAGGCAGTTTATTTAGATACAGTCACTATATAAAAGCTGTGACTTATTGTCAATGATGGAATATAATATGATATAAGCTATGTTAGGTTTTTTTGGAAAACTTCTGGATTCAAATGAGCGGGAAATCAAAAAGCTAAAGCCTGTCGTTGATGCGATCGGGAGTTTAGAAAAAAAGATTTCAAAATTAACTGATAAAGAGTTAAGAGGCGGTTTTGCTAAATTTAAACTGGAGTATGAACAGGGTAAGAGCTTGGACGAGCTCTTACCGGAAGTATTTGCGCGAGTTCGGGAGGCTTCCGTTAGGACGATCAAGCAGCGCCATTTTGATGTACAGTTAATGGCAGCTATAATTTTGCATCAAGGTAAGATCGCCGAGCAAAAAACAGGGGAAGGGAAAACTTTATCTGCAACTCCGGCCCTATTTCTGAATGCGATTTCCGGCAAAGGAGTGCATTTGATAACGGTTAATGATTATCTGGCGATGCGGGATTGCGGTTGGATGGGACCAATATATTACGCCTTGGGTGCAACTTGCGCCACAATTATCCACGATGCGGCATACATATATGATCCGAAATTTAAAAATACTACCCACGACGATAAACGTCTTCAACGTCTGCGGCCGGTAGAAAGAAGAGAAGCTTATGAGGCAGACATTACTTATGGGACCAATAATGAATTTGGTTTTGACTACTTGCGGGATAATATGGCGTTCAGGCTTTCCGATCAAGCGCAACGAGGGCATTTTTTTGCAGTAGTTGATGAAGTAGATTCAATTCTAATTGATGAGGCAAGAACCCCGCTTATTATTTCTCAGCCTGCCCAGGAAGCCACGGAAAGATATTACGAGTTTGCCAAAACAGTTGATTCTCTTTCGCCCTCCGACTATGCTGTTGATGAAAAACTGAGAACCGCACATCTGACAGAAAACGGCATTTTGAAGATTGAAAAGATGCTGGGAGTAGACAACTTGTATGAAAAAGATTTCTCCACACTTCATCATCTGGAAGAAGCCTTAAAAGCAAAAACTTTATTTCAAAAGGATAAAGATTATGTTATTAAAGATGGTGAGGTGATTATTGTCGACGAATTTACCGGTAGATTGATGTTGGGAAGAAGATATTCGGAAGGATTACATCAGGCGATTGAGGCAAAAGAAGAAGTTCCGATCCAACAAGAATCCCAGACACTGGCTACTATTTCTTTCCAAAATTACTTCAGGATGTATGAGAAATTGGCCGGTATGACAGGGACTGCCGCCACAGAGGCGGAAGAGTTTAACAAGATTTATAAACTGGAAGTAGTAGTAATTCCTACTAATAAGTTGATGGTGAGAGCAGATCATCCCGATATGATTTATAAAACCCAAAGCGCCAAGTATACTGCTGTGGCAAATTTGGTAGAAGACTTGCATAAAAAAGGCCAGCCGGTTCTGATTGGGACTACTGCTATTGATAAAAATGAATTCTTGTCTGAACTACTCAAAAGAAAAAGTATTTCTCATGCCTTATTAAATGCTAAGAACCACGAAAAAGAAGCGGAAATTATCGCCCATGCCGGAAAAAAAGGAGCAGTAACCGTAGCCACCAACATGGCAGGTCGAGGTGTGGATATTATTTTAGGGGAAGAGGTAGATAAACTGGATGGACTATATGTTATCGGAACTGAACGTCATGAATCAAGAAGAATAGATAATCAACTGCGGGGTAGGTCCGGCCGCCAAGGGGATTCGGGAGAGAGCAGATTTTTTGTCTCTTTAGAAGACGATTTGATGAGGATTTTTGGAGGTGAGCAAGTTTCCAAAGTGATGAACTTTTTGAAAATGCCGGAAGATGTGCCGATTGAACACGGTTTGATTTCCAAAGCAATTGAAGGCGCCCAGAAAAAAGTTGAAGGTCACAATTTTGATATGAGAAAACACACCGTTGAATATGATGATGTGATGAACCAACAAAGGAAAATTATTTATGAAATCCGCAAAAAAGTTCTAGAGACAGCAGAGAAAAAAGACACATCCTTAAAAGATGAGGTGCTGGAAAAGATAGCAGGGGAAATTAGCAATATTGTAATTATTCATTCAGAAGAAGGAATAAATTCCCAAAAAATTATCGAAGAATTTTCTGCAATTATTCCGCTTGATGAGACCAGTCAAAAAGAGATAGAGAAAAAAACGGCTGCGTCTTCAAATGCCGATGAAATAATTTCTTTTTTGACAGATCTGGCAAAGCATTTTTACCAAGAACGCGAAAAACAGGTGGGTGATGAGACAGCAAGACAAATGGAAGTATTTGTTTATCTTAATACTATAGATACTTTATGGATTGAACACCTTGATACTATGGATGACCTTCGTTCCGGCATAGGGCTACGGGGATATGCTCAAAGGGATCCATTAATTGAATACAAAAGGGAAGGGTTTGATTTGTTTGAGAAACTGATGGTGGAGATAGATTACGGAATTGTCCACAGGATTTACAAAGTGGCGGTACAAGGGCAAGCTCCGGTAGTAGAGCAGCCGGTGGTGGTAGAAGAAAAGCATCCGGAAATAGAAGTGGGGGTGCAGCAGGAAGCGAAAGAGGTATATGGGGAAACGAAGGTAACTATTGAAAGAGGCGGACAAGTGGTTGCCCAGGAAATTTATGGAGATCAGGGACAACTTACTAAAGCTCATGGAAAAATCGGCCGAAACGACCCCTGTCACTGCGGGTCAGGGAAAAAGTATAAACGATGTCATTATCCTAATTAATGAAGCAAGAATTAACTAAAGATTGGGTTGCCGGAAAATTACCCAAAAGACCAAAAGAGGCTAATAAGGGCACATTTGGTAAGCTTCTGGTATCTGCTGGCTCAGAACAATTTCCTGGAGCAGCTTATCTAGTTTGTGCCGCCGCCTATCGGGTTGGGGCAGGCTTGGTGACTTTAGCAACAGAACCTCAAGTTAAAATAATAGTTTCAAAAAAACTGCCGGAAGTAACGTTTTTATCGACACAAGAAGTATTTGGCAAAATAGAGGAGTATGA
>JAHIUE010000029.1 GCA_018817205.1 Patescibacteria group bacterium
CTTTTAAAGCAAAAAACAAAAGACGGGATATCCAAACTGATGAAGCAATTAACCAATGCTTATACTCTCTTTTTTAACCAAAAAAATAAAAGAATAGGGGGACTCATGCAAGGCAGATTTAAGGCGGCGCAAATAACCAATGATAACTTACTTATTCATATACTCCGCTATATTCACCTGAATCCCGTATCCTCAAACCTTATCCCGGGTATAAATACCTATTATCCGTGGTCTTCTTATTCTGATTATTCGGAGCAGGAAACCAATTTAGCCTGCTCCAAGGATGAAATTTTATCTTATTTTAAATCTTTGGAGGATTTTGAAAAGTTTCACAAAGACCAGGAAGATTATGCAAAAGAGCTTGAAAAAATCAAGCATCTAGCTATAGATTAGAGGTGGATTAGGGGTTGAACCCCTAATCTTTAAACAAGATGAGTTATAACCCAAATAAACCAACTTTGGATATATCAAAAATAAATCTTTTTTTCGCTGTCGCTTGCTATAGGGGGCTGGTAACTTTTCAATTCTTTGTCAGTTTTCTCAAGCTTGGCGCTGTTTTAAACCAGCACGGAATTTCTCATAATAACATGGGGTTTGTAACAAACGATAGTCTAATTACCAGAGCTAGAAATTCCCTGGTGGCAATGTTTTTGGAGAATAAATCTGCTACCCATTTGATGTTTATAGATTCAGATATAGGTTTTGATCCCCAGGATATTGTAAAGATGTTAAAACACGATCAAGGCGTGGTAGCAGGCGTTTATCCCAAAAAACAGCTTAATTGGGAAAAAATTATTAAAGCTTCCAAAGAGTCAAGGAGCGATCTTGAGCAGGCAGGAGCGGAATTTGTGATGAATCTTAAATCTTATAGCAATGATCCAAAAAAACCTAAATATAATCAGCATGGAAATTTAATAGAGGCCCTAGATGCCGGTGCTGGTTTTATTCTTATCAAAAGGGAAGTGATAGAAAAAATTATTAAAGCCTTTCCCGAACTCCGTTACAATGATAATTCCAAGAATGACCCAAAGTATAAACCTTACTATTATAGTATTTTCGACACAATGATTGATCCTGAAGATAAAAAATATCTCTCAGAGGATTTTACTTTCTGCAGGAGATGGCAAAGTCTTGGAGGAAAAATATGGATAGATCCCACAGTTAAACTCACCCATGCAGGGGATTATACATACACAGGAGAATTTTTAAAGTATTTCAAACCAAAGCCTTAGGGGTTCAACCTCTAAGATGCCTCTAGGGTGTTTTTCCTGTTGACAAAAGTCCATTGAAATCTGTTAAATTATAGATACTCTCATGGCAACAAAAACCGCAAAAAAAATGATAATGAAAATACCGGATATCACTAAACTTAGATATAAAAGAAAAGGGAAATGCAACCGGTGCGGAGCCTGTTGTCTAGTTGAAGACCCCCCTTGCCCGTACCTTAAAATAAAAAATGGGAAAGCAACCTGTTTGATATTTAATTCACCAGATAGACCAGAAAGATGTAAATGGTTTCCAGAATTGCCACCCATACCAAGACAATTCAAGAAATGCGGGTATTACTTTGAAGATACTTGGGAAGATAATAAAAAAGTAAAACATCGTTTAGACTAATATGCCAATATCAGTTACTGGAAAAAATTATGCACTAATAAGCACCTGTGACCTTACTTCGTCTCAAGGGGCGTGGTCTGGAGTTGACACTCCTGATACGGTTGACAAGAAACAGGGAGATGCTTCGCTTTGCGGAACCTTAAAGGCTGCGGGGAACAACATCACGACTTTTATCCCGACTGGTTCCCCGACAACCAAGCTTAATCTTTCAAATAAGCATGTTCGGTTCTGGCTTCTTATCACATCTGGCGGATTGGTTAATACTTATGCTTTGGGCGGCATCCAGTTCTGGGCGACTAACGGAACGCAAACTGGATACTGGTATGTTGGCGGCAGGGATACTTACCCTGGCGGATGGTATAACTTCGTTGTTGATATGTCAAAACCCGTTGATAATGGAACAAAACCGTCAGATATGACCCAGATTACGCAGATAGGAACTTGCCATAATCTGACTGCTGCTGGCAAGAACGTTGACAATATATGGATAGACCATTTTTCTGTGTGCGATGGGTTGGTGGTTTCTGGAGATATTGATACGGGAGTTATGACTTGTGGTGCCAATTCAGCAGGAACATATACGAGGTCTGCGGGAAGTTTTTTAACAGACGGATTCAGGGTGGGTATGGATTTCACGGCAAGTGGATATGCCAATAGTGGAAATAATGGAAATAAGACAATATCAACCGTAACCGCAACAGTGATTACCGTAACCGATGCTACGGGTATGGTGACCGAAACTGGCGATGCCGATGAAAGAATACGTGGTTATGTGGGGCTACAGGAGGTTTTTGCGGTTACCGATGTTCCCTCAACGGCTCATAGCACCGGCATACTTACAAGAAAGGCGGGAGTTTATTGTCTTGTAGGTTCTTTGGAGGTCGGTCTTGCTACCTCGTTGACCAGGTTTCAGGTAAAATCACAGGCTGTTGTATTTGAAAACAGACCGAATAAGGACGGGACATTAAATCATATAAATTCCAGTTTAATGAAGATTCTGGTTACTGACAGCGGAGATACCAACTACACAACTGAGTTCATTTTAGGAGCCAAGTCTGGAACACAGGGAATTAGCGGTTGCACGGTAAGATCACAGTCTGTTACACAGTTATCCAAGTTTTCAGTAGATGCTTCGGGGGCAAATGTAGATAATTTCAAACTATATGGAACAAGTTTTTTGGGGGCAACAACCATTTCATTGCCCGCTAACGCTGCTACTGCCGAAGTGTTGAACTGTAACTTTGAAGCGTGCGGTCAGGTGGCGGCAGATACCTGCGTGGTTAAATACTGTAACTTCATTTCAGCAGATTCTGCCGTTGATGCCGCAGTTTTAATAAATGATGACCCGCATTATGTAACAGATTCCAATTTTATCAGTTGTCCCAAAGGGATTGAGTTAGACACGGTGGGGGATGCCGAGTACAGCTTTACAAACCTGTTATTCTCTGGAAACACTTATGATGTCAATAATACTTCTGGAAGTTCTCTGACGGTAATGAAAGCGGGTACATCAAACCCCACAACTTACACTGGTTCTACAGTTACCTTTGCCGGTTCTGCCTCACTTGTGATAGACATTGTTGATGCAGATGGCGATGCAATTACCGAGAATTGCGAAGTAACAATTGTTAGAAATTCCGACACGACAATCTTGTTTGAGGAAGACAACATTGTTGACGGTTCAACAACTTATGACTATACAACAGGTGGAGGCACGGTTACTTATATCAATATTCACAATGTGACGGGCTATCAGTCAAAAACCATGAATAACTATACCCTTCCTAGCACTGGAACTACGACTTTAACAGTCCAGCTTGATAATGATCCTTATTATGCAAATCCCTAACTTTAGGGGTTCAACCCCTAAGATTTTGACCCCTTTACAAAAGAAAAAAAGTTATGTTATGGTGGTTATATCATAGAATGATTGCCAAAAATGCATATGCTGCCCCCGGGCAGTTATTACAAGTTGAGTTACCCTTAAAAGGGTTCATTTTTACGCCTCTTCCTTCTTCGTCTCAAAGTAAAATTTTAAAGCAAAAGGAGACAATAGATGGCTAAACTTGTTGATCCGGATTCACTAAATCAAGCCACAGAAGTTGTTATTGATACTACCGGAAAAACCATTCAGTTGCTTGTTGCCGGTAATCTTAACGACGATGCGCCGGGTTCAACCTCCGGTGTAACCATGCAGGCCGTCTATTCATTTTTGAAAGAAGAATGGAAAACAGATGCCGCCTTAAACAAGTTTAAATTCCCCATCAAGATGTTTACTAAAACCGATGGGCAATTCCAAAATGGCTGGGATTGGGAAGATGCACAGACCAGGCAACTGGTGCGTGATGCAGGCTGGACGGAAATAACAGGCGATAAGTATGCCGGACTAATCTCCTTAGGTAACTTTGATGATACGGGTGACCAGGGATACTATCTACAGACAACGGGTTTTGATGGCACAACCGCGGACTTTGACAAAACAGGAAACGTCAACGAAGGGATTATGATTTATAATGCCACAGGTCCTGTAGATTACACAGACTACCTAAAAGCTTTCCTGCGTATTCAAGGAAAACTGTACTCCGAATACAACCTGCTTTCCGAACAGGGCATCTCCGCGCTTGAACCTGTCCTTTACCGTCTGCCTCTTTCCAACTCAACAGACCTTAAAGTAACCGAGTCAGACGCAAACATTGATGCAAATACTCCCTACACCGGAATGAAAATCAACTATCTTAAGGGTAGCGGATTTACCACTTGGGCTAATTCAACACTTTACGCAGCAGGAGCAGTTGTCCAAGAAGCGAGCGGTTCTCCGAAAAGATGGTTTTTTACTCCGGCAGGTGGAACATCAAGCGGAACTGATGTCCAAGATGATTCAGGTGTTACCGACTGGGAAGCTTATGACGGGGAGGAATCAATTAACGGTGTCTATTATGCCTTTAATCGCGTAATCACCGGAAATGGCGGGACAGACCGTGAAATCTATGATTGGGCAATGCGTCAGCTCCGGAAGACAAGCGATATTAACGCCGATGATACTCCCTCATCCAATCAGCAAGGATTTGGTACGGTAAAAGGTAATATTGCTGTGCCGCTGGCTGAATATGTCGGCGATACGCTAAAGCCCAAGGGAGGCGTATTGCTTCGAGGATTTGCTTCTGCTTCAACCAACAATATTATCCACAGAGATATTACCGTTGATGGCGGCGGTTTAGATTCCGAGTATGTGCCGGTTACTTCTACCGAGCGGCCATTCCCGACTGTGGCATCCGGAACCCTTGAATTCTCGGCAAACCTTGTTAGCGAAGATGATGCAAATACAAAATACACCATGTACTTTACAACCAACCCCGGCGGGAATTTCGACACATCCTCCGCTATTATTGTGCAGGATAATTCTAGTACGGATATTACTGGACAGATTACAGCTGCCAGTATTAACTGGGATTTTGACTATACCAACAATGCCCAAGGCGGACGGACTCCAAACACCGATGCGGCGGTGACTGTTGTTGCGCAAGGACTTCCGGGAGCAGAATGGACAATAGCTACAGCCACAATCACTGCTTCATCCGGACAAACTATTACTGTTACTGCCAATGACGAGAGGAACTATTCCAACCCGGCTTAATATGGATAAACTGACTAGAAGAAACATAAGGTATATTTGCTTCAGGCTCCAAACAGAGGCTCTGGGCGGTGTTAAAGCAAAGAAAGAAGAAGAGGGAATAATGCAGTTTGTGGATGAAGTTAAAGAGCATATGGAGTCACAGGATGACTTCGGGGGCTGGGATAAATTTGGAAAAACTTGGGATGTAGATGATAATTCACCTTTGGTGGCAGTTAAAAGAATTTCCAGTATCCAGACTCAGTGGAACAAAATTTTAACAGAAGAAGCTAAAGAATTGCCTGCGGAAGAAGAGAAAAAATTCTTAACCAACAAACTATCAGAAAAGGTGCAGGAAAGAAAAAAAGAGGCTGAAACAAAAACAGCCGTACCTGAAGAAGAACACAAAAAAGAAGAAGAACCCAAAAAGTTTTTAGAAAGCGATTTAAAAATTAAAGTCCAGGAGAGAAAAGGGCAATCCAAAAAGGTCAGTTTTTGGGACAAGTTGAAATAATTTGGGAATCATTTGATATTTTTAGACCTTCTTTTTACCAGTTGATTAATTGATTTTTTTCTGTTAAAAAATATAGCAAATGGCTCAAAAAATGACTTATGATACCGACAATAAATTGTTTGTCCTTAATGATGGGGTAATTTCCTTTGATGTGGTGGTTGATTTATATTCGGATGCCAAAGAAGACTGGCTGACAGACACACTGCTGAATAAGTTTAAATTTCCCCTGCTGGCCATTGGCGGGCAGGGCATCGGAGGCGGACAGGTTATCTCTCCCTATATCATGTTAAGATACGGCTGGAAAATCAGGCCCCATGAAGCTGATCATATTTTGACAGTGGCAGGTAATCTTATTACCGACGATGAAACAACTCCCTATGCTAGTGTTTTGGGGGATTATCAGGTTGTTATCAAGTCAATTGTATCTGCTAACTCTTTAACAACGGCAGGTGTGGGTATCACCAGCACTGATTTGGCCAATATTGCCGACGGGGTCTGGGACGAACTTCTCGCCGACCATATAGCAATAACAGGATCCGTCGCCAAGACCCTTAAAGATATCAAAACCAGAGCCACTTTGGCTTCACTAAAGTAATTTCCATACCATAAAAGCTGCGCTTATATTTTCAGCTTCATCGGAAAAATCGTGGATAATCTTTGCTCCGCTCTTGCGGTAAAACTCCAGGGCAGCATTGTTAGTATCACTTACATAGGCATAAATAGACTTAATGCCCAAAGTTTTTGAGCGTTTGATAACTTTATTAAAAATTTGGGTAGCTTTTCCTTTCCTTCTAAATCCAGGCTTAATATACATATACATAAGCTCAAAAGACGAAATATCAATCTTAAAATCTTCCCCAACCCAACCTTCTTCCTTAAATGTTTTTTCCCATTGCTTCATCTTAAGAGGCGACAGCGATAAAATACAAAAACCAATATTCTCTTCCCCTTCTTTTTTAAAATAAGCATGCATGGCAACCGGAATACCTTTGAGTTTACTGTTATCAAAATCTTTTTTTATCCTGTCGATAAAATGTCGGTACTTTGGGTCATCGCCGATAATTTTTACTACTTCCTCAAAGTTTTGTTGAGTCATACTAATATATAAGTATATGCTATTCGGTTTTTCCTTGTGGTATTATTAAGTTGTGATAAGACTTCTGCCCTTTATTTTAGTGCCTATTTTGATCCTGGCAGGCTTAGGATATTGGCGGTATCAGACCAGTAAAACCGGGCTGGCTACTCCTCAAGAAAGTGAACAGGACCAGCAGCTAATGGAAGTGCCTAAGACTCTGCCTAATGCCACTTTAGAAGATCGGGTCAAGGTTCTGGAGGATTTAGTCGTAAAGTTGGTGACTTCTGTCAATTCATTAAAATCCCAAATCTCCCCAGTCAATACTTCTCCCTCGGATTCAAGGTTATCTGATTTAGAAGCAGCTGCTACAGAGCTTAAGGCCCGGGTTTCAGCCTTGGAAAAAGCCACATCTGCTCCGGCAGCCTCTTCGGGTAAGTCCACAGTCTATATACCGCTAGGGGCTGGCGGATCTTGGACAGACATAGACTGGCTTATTTTAACTGAATATGAAGTGTCTTTAAATCCGGATAATTACTTGGGATACTCAGGCATGAATTTAGAGGTTAACTTCAGATTGGCTGAACCTTCCGGTACAGGTTCAGTCAGGTTATATAATGTAACTGACAATACGGCTATATCATCTCAAGTGGATACTACCTCGTCCAATTTTACTCTTTTTTCCACATCTTCATTCAAATTACCTGCAGGTACAAAAATTTACCGGTTGCAGGTTAAAAGCACGGATAGAAAAGAGCTGCATATCCAATCAGCCAGGATTAAGGTAAATTTCTAAAGAACTTAAATTATAATGTATTCTCCAGCATTTTGTGGATTCTTTTCCAACCAGCACTGGTTTTAAAATACTTTTCACAATTTATTGCGTCTTCCTTAATTTTAAAGCCAGAGTAAAAAATTATTTCATATGGAATATTGGGTTTAGTAGCCTTATTTTCTCCGTTGTTATGAGATTTGAATCTATTTCTTAAGTCTGGAGTGGAACCAATATACAGCTTGCCATTCTTAAGGCTTCTTAAAATATAGCAGTAATACATAATTTAATTGTGGCAGGCCACAACTATTCTCGTCAAGCTTTGAGATAGTTAGAGTATATATTTTTATTTTATAAAGCGGTTTACCGCAACTACGAGTGTTAACCACGATTAGTTTACATAATTGTGGTTAACGAGCTAGTTGTGGCAGGGGCGGAAGGAATCGAACCCTCGTCATGGCTTTTGGAGAGCCAGGTCCTACCACTGAACGACGCCCCTAAATACTCCAGTTAAGTATATCAAAAATAACAGAAAATGGGTGATTAAAGCTTAACTTCCGTGTGCGGAGTAGATTTCCTGCAGTGTTTACAAAATTTACTCAAAGTAAGCTTTTCTTTTATATTTACCGTGTTTTTTGATGCAGTATAATTCCTGTTTTTACAGGAAGAACACTGGAATATAAATAAATTTCTATTACCCTTTTTTGCCATAGGCGATAGTATATCACAATGGAGCCGACAGCGGGAATCGAACCCGCGACCCTTTCCTTACCATGGAAATGCTCTGCCACTGAGCCATGTCGGCATTGGGAGCCCCCTGACAGAACTTCGCTTCGCGTAGCCCCGATTAACATCGGGGAGTGAACTGCTAATTCTGTGGAGCCGATGGGGAGTTTTGCAATCCCGACCTTTGCTTTACAAAAGCACTGCTCTACTTCTGAGCTACATCGGCATAACAATTGTAATTTTAACAAATAAATTGAGAATTATACAGAAGAGGTTGTAAATAACTGGAAGACCCGCTTACAAGAACCGAAGCGGTAAATCTTCCAAAAAACTAAATAATTCCTCCCTACTATAGTCGTTAGCCAAATTTTTCCCTCCGTATATCGAGGTGGGTATCCTGTCACGTTCATGTAAACTGAACGTGAACTCCGGATTCCCGTAAAGAAACAAAACAGGGAAGAAAAATATTTTGGCTTTAAACGTGCTATGTAGGGCAGTCCTTCAGGCCATCTACTAAATGTCCTTTAGGATAATTTTATCGTATTACTTAAAACATGAATTGTCAAGTGAGAGGTGCGTAAGATATACTATGAGGATGGAAAAAAAGGATAATCCCGCTTTGATATTTATTTACCTCACGGTTTTTATCAACATCATCGGTTTTGGTATGGTTTTTCCTCTTTTGCCGTATTATGCCAGGGAATTCCAAGCTTCGGAAACTGTAATTGGGTTTTTGGCGGCTTCATTCGCCATAGGCGAGTTTTTCTTTGCCCCGCTTTGGGGCAGGCTTTCGGACAGATTCGGCCGCAAGCCTATCTTGCAGCTATCGCTTTTGGGTATTTCTGTTGCCTTTTTTTCTTTTGCAATTGCCAATACACTGACCGCCCTTTTTGTTTCACGGTTCCTGCAAGGGGTTTTTGCGGCCGGAGCATTTACCTGTGCTGCAGCTTATGTTGCCGACATTACTACCAAGAGCGGGCGGATTAAAGGAATGAGCCGCCTTGGAGCTTCTATTGCCACCGGCTTTATGTTCGGACCGGCAATAGGGGGGATTTTATCTTCGCAAAGTCACCAGCTGCCTTTTTTTATGGCCGCCATCTTGACAATCTTCAACCTGGTTTTTGTTCAGTTACTACTTAAAGAATCATTAAAAATTAAAGAGGAAAAATTGGTTTTGAAAGAAGGTTTTTTAAATGTTAAGGCCATGTATAAAGGACTTAAGGGAGAGCTTGGCACTCTTTTTGTACTCATTTTCCTTTGGTCTTATGCTTTGTCAAATAATCATGTGGCAATACCGCTTTTCGGCACGGAAGTGCTGGGGGTAACGGCTGTTTTAATCGGGATATTCTTCTCTTTACAGGGTTTGACCTCCGGTTCGGTGCAGTGGTTTTTGTTGGAAAAGATTACCCAAAAATTTGGGGAACATAAAACTATCTTTTTGGGACTGGGACTAATGGCGGTAAGCCTATTTTTACTGCCGTTTTCCCCGGTATCTTTGATGATGGCATTTCTGATGATGAGTTTTACCTTTGGATCTGCCGTCATCAGGCCTACTCTGCAAACCCTTGTTTCCAAGCAAACCCATGAAGGTCAGGGAACAACCATGGGAGTAGCAGGGGCTTTTGAGAGCTCAGGCAGGATTTTCGGGCCCATATTTGGAGGATGGTTGTTTTCTACCTTTGGCTTTCACGCGCCCTTTGCCGTTTCGGCAGTACTGATTTTTGTTGCGCTTACTTTTATAGCCCGAATTAAAAATTTCTTTGGCAGTTAAAATCCCAGAATGCGGGAGAGGAACCCTACGAAGAATCCAAGGATTGTATGAAGAAGAGTGCTTTGTCCAAAGGGAATCATCAGCATTATCAAAAGAATAAAAAATCCATACCGCTCCAGTTTTTGATATTCCCTTGCCAGATTCAATGGCAGTTGAGAAAGAAGTATTTTTGATCCGTCGAGAGGTGGGATGGGGAATAAATTAAATATTCCCAAAACCAGATTGATTAAAACCGTAAAGCGCAATACCGATCCCAGTAGAACAGGAAAGGTTTGGGGTAGGGCATTTAAGATATGGAAAATTATGGCCGCTATAATTGCTAAGGAGAAATTGGCCAAAATGCCTGCGGCAGAAACAAAAAGTTCGCCGCGCCTTAAGTTGGTAAAATTTAAAGGGTTGACAGGCACGGGTTTTGCCCAGCCAAAAAGAATAGGGGAACCGGTAAAGATTAAAAGGGCTGGGAGTAAAATAGTGCCGATAAGGTCTATATGGGGGATCGGGTTTAAAGTTAGGCGTCCGGCATGCTGGGCTGTATGATCGCCGAATTTCAAAGCCACAAAGCCGTGCATGACCTCGTGGATTATGACCGAAAACAGTAATATTATTATTGATAAAGCAAATACTTCAGGCATATGTTTGAAAATTTAATTATTGAAAACTCA
>JAHIUE010000030.1 GCA_018817205.1 Patescibacteria group bacterium
GGTACCGACATTAACGTGCGGTTTTGTTCTATCAAATTTTTTCTGTTCTGCCATATGTGTAATTAAACCAAATAAATCCAGCTTCGTCAAGATTGACTTTGCTGGTAACTAAAATATACACTAAACTCCTAATTTATGCAAGAGGTGAAATTGGCGGGGCTTTACCTTCCAATAAATCCCTAACCGCCTCCTGCGGATTCATTCCTCCATATAAAATAAGATACGCATAGGCTGCAAGTGGCATATATTTTATACGTTTTCCGGCAAGATATGCTACAGCTTTAACTGTTCTAACCCCTTCAATAGTATGCTTGGGATCCATTAAATATTCTAAATCCCATTCTCCCCTGCCAAAATTCTCTCCGGCTGTTACATTACGGCTTACTCTACTATTCATCAACAAACCATAATCCCCAACCCCACAAGGCCTCATTATGGCTCTGGAACTACGCCCCATTTTCTTGCATAACAAAGAGACCTCTTGTAATCCTTCGAATAAAATAGCAGCTCCGGTATTCGTATCAAATTTATCCAGCGTGAGAGCAAAACCCATTACAAAACCTACAACATTCTTAAATGCCCCAACAATTTCCACATCCTGGGGATTGCCTTTATATATATCTACCAGAAAATCTTTTCCGTTGCCATTATTGTTATAGTTACAAACTATATCCCTAACTTCTTGCGCGATGCGCTTTTTATGAGCTGCAACCGTAGTTATTGTGGTAACCCCATTAATAATCTGACCGGCAAAATTCGGACCTGAAATGATGGCTAAATTATTGCGAGAATTAGGTATCATTTGTTCTATTACTTGAGAAGGCGTGTAAAATTTCTTATGATATTCATCAAAACCTTTAGTACCGCAAACCAAAATTGCATCTGATCTAATATAAGGTGCCACCTCTTCTAGGATAGTTCTCAAATCCCAGGATCGGGGAGTTACAAAAACTATTTTTTTATCCTTAACAGCTTCAGAAAAATTAGAGGCTATGGTTAAACCAGGAGTATCAGGAAATTCAATACCGGGTAACTCTTTAATCTTTCGTTCTTCCTCAAAAAGTAGGCGGGATTCTTTAGTATGAAACCCTAAATCTACTGGGTAACCGTTTCGGAGAGCCAAATGCACTAACGCCATATTCATTGAACTAGTAGGTATAACACCAATCGCTTCTTTCAACATAATGGAAGATTATACAGGTTTAACGCCCTATAGTCAAAGATTGCGGGGGAGGTGTAATTTTTGATTATTATGACCAATAACAGAAACTGACACTGTTGGACTAAATCTTAATTTACCTTTTAATAAAGGATCTTGATTTATCGCTAATCCAGCTACGCTTTTAAATTCCCAATATGTAGCACCATCGGTATTTGCCAAAACAACAGTAGCCTCATCTTTAACAACAGCTAGCGTACAAGAAACCCGATCTAAACCCATGAAAGTACAATCTCCTCTTCTTAAAACAATTTGCTGTGGTGGATCTGTAATGGGGACTTCACGTTTCACTTTTCTGCCCAATTCAATTGAACCGAATTCAAGTAGTGGTACTAATTCGTGTATTCTTGCCATAAAAAGACATTATAGGATAAATTTAAACATTAGTCAAATATCGGCAGTTTGGTTATTGAATTACGTAATTAATTACGTAATTAGTTACGTAACATAATTAATGTTCAACGCGGCCGGTGAAGCCGGAGGATTCAATGATATACTCCTTGCCTATGAGCGATTGCTCTAATCCAAATGATTTTTTTGTGTAGGTCAGGGGTATAAACAATCCTAATTGGTGGAATTTTAATCCTGTATGAACCCTTAAATTCCCCTGCCATTTTCTCTCCTAAGAAAGGTTTGCTTTTAAGTAAGCGCAAACTTAAAATAACTTTTTGTTGAAACCGGGGATCGAGTTTTTTAAGATCTTTTTTTGCCTGATTTAAAAGGTTTACTTGGTACATCGCCTTTATTATCTAACAATCCTAACTCTTTTTCTACCTCTTCCAAAGAAGAATATCTACCTGCTCTAAAATCACTATCTCCCTCTTTAATAGCTTTCATCAACTCTTTATCAGCTAAAGTTTCAGCTGTAACTTGCCAGGCATCCAATTCTTCAGGGCTTACCAAAACAACTTTGGTTTCACCTTTATTGGTAATACCTATCCTTTTGCCGCTTCGGGCAACTTCTTCGATAAGGTCATATAATTTTTCTCTGGCATCTGTAGCAGAAACTGTAATCATAAATATATTGTACGGAATTGCGTACGCTTTGTCAAGAGGCCGTTTCAGTGCTCTACCCGGCCGGTGAAGCCGGAGGATTCAATGATTTTTTGGGTAATATTATTTGGCACCGGTTCATAATGGTCTGCCTCCATATAGTATGTTGCCCGCCCCTGTGACATACTTCTTATCGCAGTTGCATATCCGTGCATTTCCGCCAAAGGCACCAAAGCAATAACCACCCTGGCATTTCCGCGGCTTTCAGAAGATAAAATTTGCGCCCGTTTTGAAGATAAATCACCGATAATTTCCCCTAAAAATTCCTCCGGGGTGGTCACCTCCACCTTCATGATTGGTTCAAGTAAAATCATGCCTGCTTTCTTGCAAGCTTCAGACAAACCTAAAGATGCGGCAATCTTAAAGGCAATTTCAGATGAATCAACATCATGAAAGGACCCGTCATAAACAGTCACTTTAATATCTGTTAACGGATAACCTGCCAAAATGCCGGTATCTTCTTTTTCCAAAACTCCTTTTTCAATCGGGGGAATAAATTCCCGCGGGATTGCCCCACCCACGACTTCAGAAACAAACTCCCTGCCTTGACCCCGGGGAAGGGGTTCCACCCGCAGCAAACAATGACCATATTGACCGCGGCCTCCGGTCTGACGGATATATTTACCCTCACCGGCTGCATTTTTAGTGATAGTTTCTTTATAGGCAACCTGGGGTTGTCCCACGTTTGCCTCCATCTTAAATTCTCTTTTCATCCGTTCCACCAATATCTCCAGTTGTAATTCCCCCATGCCGGCAATAATGGTTTGACCTGTTTCAGTATCTGATTTAACCCGAAAAGTAGGATCTTCTTCAGCCAGCCTCTGCAGGGCATAACCCAGTTTTTCCTGATCGGATTTTGTTTTTGGTTCAATCGCCAAAGAAATAACAGGATCAGGGAAAGTAATTGATTCCAAAATTATCGGAGACGACTCATCGCAAAGTGTATTCCCGGTAATAGTATCTTTCAAACCTACTGCCGCAACTATTTCCCCTGCAAAAGCTTCGTCAATCTCTTCGCGATCGTTTGCATGCATAAGCAAAAGCCTGCCTACCCGTTCCTTAATTTGTTTAGTGGCGTTATAAACATAGGATCCGCTCTTGAGAGTCCCCGAATAAATTCTGATATAAGTCAGTTTTCCAACATGCGGATCAACTTGAATCTTAAAAGCCAAAGCTGCCAGTGGTGCAGCCGGATCGGCTTTTCTTTCCTCAGCAATATCTTGAGGAGAGGGTAAGTATTCCACCACCGCATCAAGCATAGGTTGAACACCTTTGTTGCGAAGCGAAGATCCTGCCATGACCGGTACGATCTTGCTTGCAATAACTGCTTTTCTTAAAGCTGTTTTGAGCTCTTCCACAGAAATTGCCTCGCCGCCCAAGTATTTTTCCATCAGTACATCATCCGTACCGGAAATCTCTTCTACCAACTTCTCGCGAGCCGCCTTAACATCTCCAATCATATCGGCAGATACCTCTGCTTCAGTGAATTTTGCTCCTGTTTCATCACCTTCCCAAATTAAGGCTTTTTCCGTCAAAAGATCTATTACTCCTTTAAAATCGTTTTCTTTACCGATCGGTAGATTGTAGGCAATGGCATTTGCACCCAAACGGTCTCTTGCGGATTTAATGGTGGCGGCAAAATCCGCCCCCACCACATCCATTTTGTTGGAAAAAGCAATCA
>JAHIUE010000031.1 GCA_018817205.1 Patescibacteria group bacterium
GCCATGGGCCAAAGAATGAAAGCTACTGTTGAACTTATAGATGAACCTATTTTTGAGCTCAATGCCCCTGATGTAAAAGTTTTAGATTACAAAAAACCTATGGATAAACTGGGAAAAGGAGATATCCCCAAGAGTGCCAAGTTCGTAGAATTTTCTATCAAGAATTTTACTGATAAATTTCCTATCAAAGCCGGAACAAAAGTTACAACAACCTCGGAATTTTCTTCCCAACTTGGCTTTGGCTCTTCTTCAACTGCTACTGTTTGTGTAATTAAAGCCTTATCGGAAATTACAAAAGTAAATCTAAAAAACAAAGCCGTTTTTGATTTGGCATACAAAACAGTTCTGGATATTCAGGGGAAAGGCTCCGGCATTGATGTAGCGGCAACGGTTTACGGCAAAACCCTCTATTTTGTTACCGGCGGGAAAATCATAAAACCTCTTAAAGTTAGCTCTATTCCCTTGATTGTGGGCTACAGTGGAATAAAAGCAGATACTATAACTCTTGTAAATGAAGTTTTAGAAAAAGCCAAAAAATATCCGCTAGTTTATGAAAGTATTTATGATAATATCGGCAAGTTGGTAGAACAAGCTAAACGAGCTTTATTGAGTAAAGATTGGTCTACTTTAGGCCAACTCATGAATTTTAATGAAGGTTATCTTTCTGACCTTGGGGTGGAAGGGAAAAAACTGGCAGACATGATTTATGCCAGCCGCGAGGCAGGTGCATATGGAGCTAAACTATCAGGAGGCGGAATCGGAGACTGCATGATGGCTCTGGCTCCGAAGGATAAAAAACATGTTGTATCTAATGCTATTACCCAAGCCGGCGGACAGATAATAGACATTGAAGCTAATGTGGAAGGAGTTAAAGTTGAAAGATAAACAAGACGAACTTTTTGTGGTTGTTGACCGAAAAGATAGAATAGTGGGTTTCAGAACCCGTTTCGACTGCCACCATAATAAAAAATTAATCCATCGGGCAATTGGTATTGTCATTTTTAATAGTAAAGGAGAAATTTTGCTGCAGAAAAGAAGCAAATATAAAGATTTGCATCCTGGATATTATACAGTTTCTGCTTCAGGTCATGTTGGCAAAGGAGAAACTTATCTGCAAGCTGCAAAAAGAGAATTATTAGAAGAATTAGGAGTTCGAATTCCCCTTAAAAAAGGCGGTAAGCATATTGCAAAGATAAAAGAAGAAACAGAAATGGATTGCTTTTTTACAGCACAATATGACGGCCCTTTCTATCCCAGTAAGGATGAGGTAGAAAAAGTAGAATTTGTTAAAATATCTCAACTCAAAAGCTTAATCCCTAAACTTACACCCATGGCTATCTTACGTTTCCAACAATTGAAATTACTATGAAAGCTACAGCCATTGCACCATCTAATATTGCTTTTACCAAATACTGGGGCCGTAAGGATGAAGTTTTACGGCTTCCTGCCAACGGCTCAATCTCCATGTGCTTAAGTAATTTATTTACTACCACCACTGTAGAATTCTCACCGGACTTTCAAAAAGATGAAATTAACATAGATGACAAAGGCAGAATTATCAAGCATCTGGATAGAATTAGGAGATTGGCAAATATTAGCTTAAAAGCCAGGGTGGCTACAGAAAATAATTTTCCTTCCGGCACAGGCCTATCTTCTTCCGCTTCAGGCTTTGCGGCATTAACGCTGGCAGCCGTCAAAGCTGCAGGACTAAATTTATCCCAAAGGCAGTTATCTATTTTGGCCAGACAAGGCTCAGGTTCTGCCTGCAGGTCAATCCCCTCCGGCTTTGTGGAGTGGCTGGATGGAGACACATCCGAAACTTCTTATGCTAAACAAATTTTTCCTGCTAGTTACTTTAAAATCGCAGATGTAGTAGCTGTTGTATCCGAAAGAAAAAAGGAAGTTCCTACTTCTTTTGGCATGCAAACAACCCAATCATCCCCTTTCATGGAAATCCGGCTTCGCCGGATGAAAGAAAAAAATAAATTGGTTAAAAAATTAATAAAAGAAAGAGGCTTCAAAGAGTTTGGGGAATTTATCGAAGCAGAAGCCATGGAACTTCACGCCATTATGCTTACCCAATACCCTCCTTTGATTTACTGGACCCCCGGTACTTTAACAATCATGAAACTGGTAGGAGTATGGCGGTCAGAAGGCTTACCTGTATATTTCACTATCAATACCGGCCAAAATATTCACCTGATCTGTGAGCAGGAAAATGTAGATAAAGTCAAAGCCAAACTAAAAGAACTTGAAGAGGTAAAAGAAATTATCGTAAATACTCCGGGTGAAGGCGCAAGGCTTCATAATGCTTCAAGGTAATCGAACAACTGGCGATCCAAGCCAAACGGCAAATTCATTGAGGAGATATCCAAAAAACCCTTGGTAATTAAGGATAAAGACTCTTTTTCAGAAAGACCTCTTGCCTCTAAATATTCAAGTTGTTCCTGGGATATTTTGCCGATAGCTGCTTCATGAGTCATATCCAAATCAGGCATAAAAGCATCAAGCTCGGGAATGGCCCGCATCCGGCCACCTCTCGCTATAATCAAACCCTTGCAATCCAAATGTGATTTGACCCCAGGAGCAGCCCCTTTCATATACCCTCTTACTGTAATTTCTCCGCCACTACAAATTCCTTTTGCCACTACTTCTGCCCGGGCTTTTTTCCCTTCAAGAAAAACTTTAGTACCTACATCAATCGCGGAATTCGGGTAACTGTAAAGGAATGAATTATATCTGGCTATGCTACCTTCCCCATTTAAATAGCAATTGGGAGACATTTGTAAATCAGCTACAGGCTTGATACAAATATAATTGGATAAAAAAGTCCCGTTTTTCTCAACTCTTGTCACAGTTCTTGGCCTGACTTTAATTTTTTCTCCCCAATGATGAATCATGGCAAATGTTAGTTTGGCGCCCTTTTTAACATACATTTCCGTAATGCCAACATGCAAAGCCTCCTGAACATAATCTGCGCTCAAACAGCCGGTCACGATATTTAACTCCGATCCTTCTTCGCAAATTATGATGTTATGGATATTTTGGCTAAGTTTCTCCTGTGCAATAAAAAGGCAAGCCTGTACCGGAACTGTAACTTTTTGCCTGGACTTTACTCTAATAAAATATCCTTGATGAAAATCTTTAAAAACTTGCTCGGTATATTCATCCTGTTTAGGATCAATCAACTGCCAGTAGTATTTTTTAAGGCCGTGGTATTTATTTAGCGCTGTTTTCATATCTAAAATCTCTATTCTGGAATTATTCATCATATGAAAAATAGGATCTTTATTTTGAATAAATAATGAACCGCCCATTTTTTCAGGCTTAAAATTCATCCCCACAGATCTCATTTTTGTTTTATCACCATCAGATAAATCAATTAACATCTTTTAATTGTCCGTTTACCATACGACATGCTTTATCTACTTTGACATAATCCAAAATTTGCCCGCTGTGAGTAATAATAATGGCGCTTCTTTGTTTGTCTTTCATTAGCTCATTAATTTGTTTACCGATTAATTTGATATTTTCCAAATCTACCCCTGAATCAGGCTCATCCAAAAGATAAAGCCGGGCCTTTTGCAAAGATAGTTGCAGCAGTTCTGATCTTTTTAATTCCCCACCGGAAAAATTGCTGTTTAAGTCACGTCCAGTTAATTTTTCAGCCTGGAAATTTTTAATTTGCTTATTAACTTTATCCTCATCATGATTTAAAAGTTTTAACAAACTTAAGAGACTAACTCCTGTTATTTTGGGAGGTTTTTGAAACATTAAGGCAATCCCCAACCTAACCCTTTCTGTAATTGATAAATTGTTAATTTTCTTGTTATTAAAATAAATTTCACCAGTTATGATTTTAAAATTACCTACTCCCAAAATCGTTTTCAAAAGTGACGTCTTGCCTGAACCGTTCGGGCCCATTAAAACAACGGTTTGACCCTTCTTAACGGTTAAATTGATCCCGGAAATAATTTTTTTCCCTTCGCAAGATGCAGATAAATTAGTAATTTTTAAAAGATTTCGCATTCATTCTTACCGCAAGGGGGGCTAATGCGGTAATAAACCCTCCTCCCCTCTTTTTTGGACTTCAAAATGCCGGATTTTTCAAGATATTTTAGATGGTGGGTGACTGTTGGTTGAGTCAGATTAAAGTACTTGGCAATTTCTAAAACTGCCATTTTTTTGTTTACTTGCAGCAGTTTTACAATCTCCACCCTGTTTTTGGTAGATAAAGCGGCAAAACACCTGCAACAACGCTGTTTAAATTTCATTATATTGATAATAATCTATATATTGGTCATTGTCAAGGAGTATTCTGATATGCTAAAATTATAAGGCTATGAAGAAAGCCTTCCAAAAAGGCGAATGGGAAAAAGTAATTGATATCCGGGATTTTTTATACCACAATCTAACCCCCTATGACAACGGGCCGCAGTTTCTAAAGGGTCCTTCCAAAAAAACCCAGGAACTTTGGAAAATATGCAAAGGCCTGCTGAAAAAAGAATTTGAGGCTGGCGGAGTTTTGGATATTGATACTAAAACCATATCTACTGTTACCAGCCATAAACCCGGTTATATAAAAAAGAATCTGGAGATTATTGTCGGATTGCAAACAGACGAACCTTTAAAACGGGCTATAAAGCCTTACGGAGGCATCAGGATGGTTGAACAGGCGTGCGAAGATTATGGTAAAAAACTTGACATGCAAGTGAAAGAGCTTTTTACAAAATATCTAAAAAGCCATAATGAAGCCATATTTGATGCTTACACCGAAGAAATCAGAAAATACCGCTCTTCCGGTGTTATCACCGGACTGCCTGATAATTATGCCAGAGGCCGGATCATCGGGGATTACCGCCGGGTGGCTCTTTACGGCATAGACCGGCTTATCGAAGAAAAGAAAAAAGATCATAGCCGCAAAACCGGTCCTATGACAGATATTTTGATCCGTGAGCGCGAAGAAATTGGCGAAGAAATTCATGCTTTAGAAATGATCAAAGAAATGGCCGCCTCTTATGGTTTTGATATAAGCAAACCTGCAGCTTCCAGCAAAGAGGCAATCCAGTGGACATATTTTGGCTACTTGGCGGCTTTAAAAGAACAGGATGGGGCGGCCATGAGTTTAGGTTCTGTCAGCGGATTTTTTGATATTTATATCGAAAAAGACATTGCAGAAAGGTTGTTAACAGAAGATGAAGCCCAAGAATTAATAGACCAGTTTATCATCAAATTAAGGCTAGTCCGACAACTTAGGATGAAGGAATACGATCAAATATATGCCGGTGACCCAACCTGGCTAACCGAATCCTTAGCAGGAATGTTTATAGATGGCCGCCACAAAGTTACCAAAACTTCTTACAGATTCCTACAGTCATTATATAACCTTGGAGCCGCCCCCGAACCGAATATCACAGTGCTTTGGTCGGAAAAGCTTCCGCAAAAATTTAAGGAGTTTTGCGCCAAAGTATCCATAGATACCTCTTCTATACAGTATGAAAACGATGACTTGATGAGGGAAATTGCCGACTTTGATGATTACGGAATAAGCTGCTGCGTATCCCAGCAAAAAAACGGATCGCAGATGCAATATTTCGGCGCCCGGGCTAACCTTGCTAAAGTTTTGCTCTTAGCTATAAACCAAGGTAAAGACGAAAACGCGGCCGTGACTTTGGTACCTGGGATTAATCCCCAACCGGAAAGTGTTCTGAATTTTGACAAAGTTATGAAAGAATACAAAAAAACCCTTAGCTATGTAGCAAAGGTATATGTAAATACCATGAATATTATTCATTGCATGCATGACAAGTATTATTTTGAACGGGCGCAAATGGCTTTACTTGATACGGATCTGGATAGACTGATGGCCTTTGGTATTGCCGGGTTGTCTGTTGTTGCGGATTCCCTGTCTGCTATCAAATACGCTAAGGCAACAGCCATCAGAGACGGGGACGGAATCACTCGTGATTTTGTTATTGAAGGTGATTTTCCAAAATATGGTAATGACGATGACCGGGTAGACTCGATCGCGAAAGAGCTGGTGGATAGCTTCAATAAGGAACTTAATAAACACCGTATATATCGCGGTGCCACGCCTACTTTGTCAATTTTAACCATTACCTCAAACGTGATGTACGGCAAAAAAACAGGCGCAACTCCTGACGGAAGAAAGAAAGGAGAACCCTTTGCCCCGGGAGCCAATCCAATGCACGGGCGCGATACTCATGGAGCTATTGCTTCGCTTAATTCCGTAGCAAAACTTAATTATCTAAATGCCCTGGATGGAATTTCCAATACCTTCTCTATAGTGCCCCGGGCTTTGGGAGCAACGAACAATGAGCAAATAGAAAACCTGGTAGCGTTACTTGACGGGTATTTCCACAATAAGGCTCAACACTTGAATGTTAATGTCTTAAATAAAGAAACATTGCTTAAAGCGATGGAGCACCCGGAAGAATATCCATCTTTGGTTATCCGGGTTTCAGGGTACGCAGTCAATTTTGTAAAATTATCAAGAGAGCACCAGCAGGAAGTTTTGGCCCGGACTTTCTTTGAATCAATGTGATCCCGATTAGATCGGGGTCATCCTGAGCGAACGAAGTGAGCCGAAGGATCTATATATGTTAAGGGTTCATTCAATTGAAACATTTGGTACCCATGAAGGACCCGGCATCAGACTGGTGGTTTTTATGCAAGGGTGTAATTTCTACTGCCTTTATTGCCACAATCCTGATACCCGTCCGTTAAAAGGCGGTACCGAGATGAGCTCCGAAGAAATAATCGAACTTTTAAAAAAGCAAAAACCCTATTTTAAAGATAAAGGTGGACTGACAATTTCCGGAGGAGAATCGCTTTTACAAAGGGAGGAATTATTGGATTTGTTTAAAAAGGCCAAAAAGGCAGGATTTCATACAGCCCTGGATACCAATGGCTCTATTTTGGATTCCGACGCCAAAAAGCTTTTGGAAGCGACAGACTTGGTACTTTTGGATGTAAAGCATATAGATCCGGTCTGGCACCAGAAAGTAACAAGCGCTTCAAATGCACCGGTTTTGCAGTTTGCCAAATACCTTGAAGAAAATAACATTCCAATGTGGCTACGCTATGTTTTAGTACCGGGATATACCGACCAAAAGGAGTTTTTGCATAAATGGGGAACACATTTTACTCAATATAAAAACATTGAAAGAGTGGAGCTTTTACCTTTCCATACCTATGGATTTTATAAATATAAAGAATTAGGAATAGAAAATCCTTTGGAGGATTGTCCGATTCCAACCAAGAAGCAAGTACAAGAAGTCGTGGATATTTTCAAAAAATACTTTAAAGAAGTTTATGTAAGATAGCCTCTTTGGCCCAGGGAGTATAGTTTTGGGGATTTTGTTCAATATCTTTTAAAAATTCCTCTTTGTCCATCCATTTGTATTCATAACCCATTTCGGGATTTAAATTAATTTCCCCGTCATATTCCCCGACCATGAGGCAACAGTGCTCGTTTTCACAATATTCCTCATATTTGGCAAAATAATTAAAAAATCCCAGATTCTTGAGGGGCATTTTTTCTATTATGCCCCACTCTTCTTTTAAACATCTTCTGGTTGCATCTTCCGATGTTTCATCTTTTTCATCTTTATGCAATAGATGAGTAGCGCCTGTTAAATCCTGGATATTATCAAAGATTTTATGCTTTCTTTTTTGCAAAAGAACCTGGCCTTTGGAATTAGAAAGAAGCACACAAATTGCCAAATGCCTTCTGCCTTCTCCTTTGTGCCCCTTCTCTTTGGGAATATATTCTAAAAATTTGCCGTCATCATCACAAGCTAAAATTATTTGCTGACTCATAGAGAGTAATTATATTATTAATGAGAAAAACCTAGCAAGTGGAGAGATGTTATAGCTGCCCAAATGATTAAAACGCCTAAAAATAACAGTATTGTTTCAAAAAGAGCCACTATTTTCTTATCTTCATTGTGAATTTCCGGTATTAAATCTGAAGCAGCAATATAAATAAAAAATCCTGCCGCTATTGATAGCAGTATTGGCAAAAACATTTCAATCGATTGCCCGATGGCATAAGTTATCAATGCTCCAATTAACGCCATGAGAGCGCTTATAAAATTTATCAGCAACACCTTACCTCTTTTTATACCTTGATGAATCAATATTCCAAAATCCCCGATTTCTTGAGGTATTTCATGAGCTGCTACAGCTAAAGTTGTCACTATTCCCAAAGGGATACTGACCAAAAAAGTAGCCGCAATTACTGCTCCGTCTAAAAAATTATGAAAACTGTCCCCTAAAACAACCAGAGGCACGACCGATTTAGCTTTCTTTTTTACTTCAATAGTATGCCCATGCAGGTGATGGGAGTGATAATGATGAAACCATAAAATAAATCTTTCGATCAGGAAAAAGAACAGGAAACCAATTAGCACCCAAAGAGCAATGTTCATCCCGCCCAATTCTTCCGCATGCTCTTGCGCATGAGGCAAAAGATCTAAAAAAGCAGCCCCTAGCAGAGTTCCTGCCGCAAAAGAGGCTAAATAATGAGAGATTCTAATCGCAAATTTTTCCCGAACCAATAAAATAACCCCGCCTACCAAAGCTACTACGCTACCAATTAGAGTAAAAATTATAATGTAAGCTAAAATAGACATTTATATATTCTAAATGCAACTTAGTTGCATTGTCAATAGGTAAGTTGTATAATTAAATAATGTATAAAACCACCAAGGTTAGATCTGCCATGCTTGAGATTTTTACCAGAAACCCTACCCCGCTTACAACTCGCGATATTATTTTGAAATTAAAACAAAATCATTTAAACCCAAACAAAACTACTGTTTATAGAGAGATTGAATTTTTGAATAACTTAGGGCTCATTACCGGAGTGGATTTTGGGGAAGGCAAAAAAAGATATGAACTTACCAGAAAACACCATCACCATATTATTTGCATTAAATGTAAAACTATCAAAGATATATCTTTGGAGAAAGACTTGGGGTTAGACAGTTCCAAAATTATTAAAACAACAGGTTTTAAACCAATCAGTCATTCTTTGGAATTTTTTGGCCTGTGTAAAAATTGCCAGTAATTTTTAGAGGTTAATTCCTCAAATTAGGATTTTAAAGCCAAATCAATGGCGGCTTTAAGGTCTTCATAAAAGACGGCCCTAGGAACCGGAGTAAACTCGCCGGATTTGGCGGAAAAAAGAAAGACAGTGGGGGTACCTTGAATACCGGCTTTGAGAGCAGCCTGAGAGTAATCTTCGATTTTTTGGGTAAACTTGTCGCTATCAAGACAGGTTTTGAATTTAGTACTATCCAGACCCAAAGAGGCTGCCAAATTGGGCAGATCGTCAAGATTCAAGCCATTGTTGGAAGGAGTCACCCCATAAATTTTATCAACCAGTTTCCAAAAAGAATCATTTCCACCAAGATCAGTTGCACATTCTACAGCTTCAGCCTCTTTTCTAGCCTTGGAATGAAGTTGATCCAAAGGGAAATGTCTAAAAATCCAAGCCAATTCATCTGCTTTGTAAGAAGACATAGCCTGGGTAGCTGTTTGGTGGAATTGTTTACAAAAGGGACATTCCAAATCTGAATATTCCACCATAATCACCTTAGCCTTTGGATTGCCTCTTAGATGATCGTCGGTTGCAATCGGAGCTGGTTGGGAAACGGATACTGTGGGTTGGGCTTGAGGAAGTGTTGGCGGTGCATTCTCAACTTGAACACCGGCCACATTGGCTGTACTTTTAGAACCTAGTTTTATAATTCCTCCGGCAATTAAAATGGCAAGGGAAATAATAATTGCCCCGATAATTACTGCCACAGGGGTTGTTAAAAAGCTGTTTTTGCTATCCATAAATATCTAAGTGAAACAATAGTCTAAATAAAACCATCTTTCTTGTCAATAAGTCGCTTAATTAATTATACTGGTTTTGGGCGGAGTCAAGGCCCTTTTCCAGAAGTATTTCCAAAGCTTTTACAGCTTGTTTTATCATATGTTTTACTTTTGGTTTTTCTTTTGGAATAAACTGCTCCAAAACAAACTTCTCCGGCTGGCGGATGAAACCCTCCAGGGGTTCAACCCCTAATCTGACTCTGATAAACTGGTCTGTACCTAAAGTTTTAATTATTGATTCCACCCCATGATGCCCTGCCGCGGCTCCTCCTAATCTTACTTTTATCTTGCCCAAAGGCAAATCCATCTCATCATGAATTATGATTATATCTTCCGTAGCTATTTTGAAATAATCCGCCAGCTGGCGGACAGCCATACCGGAATTATTCATGTAGGTCTGCGGCTTTACAAGGGTTAAGGGGGAAGCGTTAAGGGTAAAGTTTAGGATTTCAGACTTAAATTTATCTTCTTTCTTCCAACTTTCCCCTTGGCCCTTTACGCTTTCCGCTAATTCATCCACCACCCTAAAACCAAGATTATGACGCACTTGAGCATATTTTTCTCCAGGGTTTCCAAGCCCAACAATAAGTTTCACTTCAGTGCCTCCAAGATAGCATCGTGAATCAATCCATTTGAAGCTACAATTTCTAAGCGTTCTTTAGTCCAGTCAGGCTCATTTCCTTGAAAATCAGTCACTTTTCCTCCTGCTTCTCTAACAATTACCGTCCCTGCCGCAAAATCCCAAGGATATGCCTGGTTGATATAAAAATCTAATGTACTATCTGCAGTCAGTGCCATACCTACTGCTGCCGAACCAAACCCATATGGATAGCCTATTTTAGTAATCAACTTGTTGATATATAAATCTAGTCTCGGCGAGCGTTTTTGCCGATGACCAAAATCTAATGTACCGACAGATTCTTCCAGCTTTGTCTTTTTACTGACGCAGATTTTTTTATTGTTTAAAAAAGCTCCCTCTCCGCTTTTCGCCCAGTATAAATGTTTAAAACTTATGTGATTTATTACTCCTACAATCGGCTTCCCATTTTTTAAAAGTCCTATTGAAACTGTGTAATAAGGAATATTTTGAGCAAAAGTTATTGTTCCGTCTAAAGGATCAACCATCCAGATAAACTCTGATTTCTGAGCACTCCATCCTTTTTCTTCTGCCACAATGCTATGATCGGGAAAATTTTTGGTTAATATTTCAACGATTTTCTTCTCAGCCTCTAAGTCTGCATCTGTTGCAAAATTAGACAAATCTCCGTATTTAATATTTTTTTTATAAGCTTGGCCGGAATATTTTTGGATAATTTTCCCTGCTTCTATTGCTGCTTTTTTGGCAACTTCTAAAAATTTAGATTCATTCACTTTAGTAATTGTATCACCTCTTGATCAAAAACAGCTAAAAACTCATCATAAAACTGGCCTACGGCCGCAAAATTTCCAGGAATCTCAAGTACCACCAGTTTCTCAACTTCATTCTCCATTTTGTCCAAAGCCTCTCGACTTGCCACCGGCACAGCCAAAATTATCTTTGCCCCGTGCCTTTTTAGATATTTTATGGCAGATAAAGTGGTTGCCCCTGTAGCTACGCCGTCGTCAACCAAAACAACTTCTTTATTCTCTATATCCAAGGGCTTCCTCCCCTGTCTATATAACTTTTCCCTTCTTACTAATTCCTTCCTCTCTTCCTTAATTCTGAATTCTAAATTCTTAACTCTTAACTCAAGCTGCGCCAGCAGCGTCTCGTCCCAGACAACCTGCCCATCAGCATCTACTGCCCCCAAAGCCAACTCTTCCTGGCCCGGAGCGCCGATTTTACGGGTTACAACTATATCTAACGGCAATTTAAGCTCATTCGCCACTTCTTTTGCCACCACCACCCCACCTCTTGGAATACCCAAAACAATATCAGCCTTTATATCTTTTAATTTTTCTGCCAACAATTGACCTGCAGACTGTCTGTCTTTAAAGATTTTCATAAATAGCTATCAGTCATCAGCTATCAGCTATCAGCTATCAGACTTAAAAATTCGTCTGACGACTGACGACTAAAAGCTGACGACTATTTTTAATCAAATAGCTCCAACTGCGGAGCTTCCTCCTGTGCAGAGCGGGAATCTTCTCTCTCATCCCAAATCCTGACCACCCCGTACACCCCGTCATAGCCGGGGTCAATCACCAGATCTCCTTTTCTTACTTTTTCTACGCCCTCTGCCACTTTTCCCCCGGAAATTTTGGCAATTTCCCTAATGTCAACTTTTGTCAAAATCTTAATCTCATTTCCCAATGAATTTGTTAACTTTTCATACTCGTTTAAGACTTTTTGGGTTGTTGGGGCAGTATGAAAACTCTCTGCAATTATTTGTAAAAGTGGTACCAACATCCTGTATCCTGCCCTATTTGGAAACGCTTTACTTTTGTTTATACCTTCTGAATTCTGAATTCTGAATTCTGAATTTTCTCGCGAAGCGAGAGCTTCTACTCTTTCCATTACTCCGACAGTCAATCCACGGCCGCACTTTGGACAGATTGCGCCTTTTTCCTTTGTATCTTCCGGAGAGTATTTAACATTGCAATTTCTGTGCCCTGTATAATGATATTTCCCTTCTTCGGGATAAAATTCAATTGTTCCAGCTATTTTTTGGTTTTTAATCGCTTCAAATAACCCATTGTATCCTTGTTCCAAATTTTCATCAAATACCGTTGCTTCCCTGCCTATATTAGGCAAAGAATGCGCATCTGAATTAGAAATTATGGAACGGTTATCAAGCTCTTTTATCCGCCAGTTCATGGCCGGGTCGGACGATAAACCTGTTTCTATTCCATAAATATATTCTGTTAAATCCTCGAAACACTCTTCCAAAGAGTCGTAGCCTGACTCCGATCCAAAAATCCCAAACCAGGGTGTCCAAGCATGAGCCGGAATAAAAAGGGCTTTATCGGATATTTGCAAAACCAGACTCAATAAATCCTTGGAAGAAATCCCCACAATCGGCCTGCCGTCAGAACCTAAATTGGCATGCCGCCCTAGAAGCTCCTTTTGAAACCTCTCTGCTGCTGCAAAATCAGGCAACATCACAACATTATGTATCCGTCTTCCTCTGCCTTTATGGGTATAAATTGAGGCAATTTCACAAGATAAAACAAATTTTGTCTCAAATCCAGCCAAAGGCTGGTCGTCCTTTGGACGAAAAAAGCCTGAACCGTCTTCTTTAAGCGCATTTTTTAGTTCGGCAAACCAGACAGGATGCAAAAAATCAGAAGTGCCCAAAACATTAATACCCTTAAGTTTCCCCCAACTGGCCAAGTTTGGAACATTTAATTTTTGTGAGCAGGCCCGGGAAAATCTGGAATGAATATGAAGATCAGCTACATATGCCATGCGGCTATTTTATCACAATTTATTTTTTAAACTGTTGATTATACATTTCAATTAATTCTTTTATAGTTGTTGCGTCTTCTGCTTTCTTATCTGCAGCTCTGAAGCTAACCAGTCTGGGAAATCTCAAGGCATAACCGGGTTTTCCCCCTGCAGTATGCACAGGTGATCTGGTTATTTCATCAGCCAGAACCTCTATCACAATTTTTGGCTCCACCCAAACACTTGGGATTATTTTAGAATTCACCCTCACAGGTTTTTTCTGAACTCTGAACTTTGAACTCTGAACTCTTATCTGTCTCCATTCTTCATCTGTTAATCCTGTTCCAATTTTGGAAACTGTCACGAACTCATCTTTTTTACCATCATAAACTCCAACCAAAAGCGCCCCTGCTCCAAAACTGACCCTTTTTCCTTTGCCGAAAATATAGCCCAAAATCACACAATCAATTGTATCTTTGAGCTCACCGGCCGAATGCCTTTTTAATTTAACCCAGTTAAAATTTCTTGCCCCTGCCTCATATTTGGAATCTAGCCGCTTCACCACCAATCCTTCCAAACCCTTAGATATAGCATCATCAAGCATTGTTTGCAGTCTTTCCACCTGATTTACCGTTTCTCCTCTCTCTACCATCAATACTCCCCCGTCTTTAACAACATCATTTAACGTTTTTAATCGAGCAGCCAAAGGCTGATCAATCAAGGATGTCCCATCCTTATACAGGATATCAAAGCAAAAAGCCTTGAGGGGTATTTTTTTAGCCATTTCGGAAATGCCGTATTTTCGCCTTCTTTGGGTAGTTTCCTGAAAAGGCAAAAATTCATCCGATACTGGATTAAATCCGATTGCCTCGGAATCTAAAATTATGGTTTTTGCCTTAATTTGTTTTCTTGCCCCTTCGGCGATCTCCGGAAACATCGGAGTGGTTTCTTCCAAATTCCTGGAAAATAGTCTTATGGTGTTTCCATTTTTGTGGATTTGCACCCTAAACCCATCCAATTTTCTTTGCGCATTGACTTCTCCCATTTTTTCTATCACTTTTTCCGGGCTTGGCAGTCTTTCTGCAAGTTGGGATCTGATAGGTCTTCCTACTTGCACGCTTAATTTTTCAACTGCGGCAAGCCCACCTTCCCATAAAGTTTCACCAATCAAGCCTAAATCAGAAACCCGATTATATGCCCCTTCCAAAAGCTTTCTTTTTGATCTGTCACCAAGTTTTAATTTGGCAAAAGCATCTAAAATTGTCGGGTCCCCGATCCCCAAACGGGATACTCCTAAAGGAATCCGTACCAAATGCTTTGCAGAAATAGAATTCATTTGTTTAAGAAGTCCGACCAAAAGATCTTGTTTCTTTTCTACTGTTCCTACTCCATTTGTCTGTGCAATTTGTCTTAATGTATTAAAAACTTCTGCAATTGTTAATTCTGAACTCTTAACTCTGCACTCTGAATTCAGTTGCGAAGCAACTATACCTAAATCCCCCGCTTTCCCGTATTCCTTCAAAACTTGTTCTTTAGGGATGCCGTAGGCCTTTGCAAGAGAAGCAGCAACTGTACGTTCTGCCATACCCATTTCCAAAGGTTCATAAAAAGGCGCTACCCTGCCCTGAAGTAAATAGCAAACTTTACCAACCTCGTCTGCTTTTACTTCCTTAAATAAATCAGAGAGGATATCAATTAAAGCAAGACGGGAGGAAATCTTTTCCAGTTTTTCAAAATACTCGGAAAGGCGAGAAAATAGCATGATTGGATTGTAATAGATTGGGAGGATATTGTAAAATTCCCTGCTATGAGTTACCCTGAAAAAAGATATGGCAGAATCAAACGAAGCACCCAAGTCTGTGGAACCGAATCCCAGAGTAGAAGAATTAGAGACAGAATTTTATGGAAGACTTATAGAAGCCCTACCGCATCTGTCTAACGATAAGGTGACCGCGGCTAATTTACTTCCCCTGGCACACCAATTCGCAGAGGAACAAGCAAAACTTGAGAAAAAAGCTGTTTTAGATTCCCTTTTGCCTGATTTTTTTAAACATCAATATTTTCTGCATCTGCTAGATCTAGAGGCTACGGCAGCTGAAAGAAAAACTGCTCCAGATAGTGCATTAGTTGTACTTGATTTTGACAAATTTGGAGATTTTAATACCAAATTTGGCCATCCTACGGGAGATAAATTACTTATATCTGCAAGTCAGGCAATGCTTAAATCTCTAAGGCGCGGTGATACCGCAGGAAGAGTGGGCGGAGATGAACTTGCTGTAATTGTGCATAGGGTAACCCAAGAAGGTGCTGTTGCTGCTGCAAGAAGACTACAAGCCGCTGTCATTCAAACTTCTCAAGAAGAATTTGGTGCACAAGGGTGGAGTCAAACTATCAGCGTGGGCATTTGTCTAATACAACCCAGGTGCTCTGGGGAATTGGTACGAGGTATTGCCGATAAAGCACTCTATGCCTCAAAGCATGCAGAAAAAGATAAAAACAGAATATCTATCGCTATGATAGATACAGAAACCAAAGCAGTAAGAATCGTACCTGTGGCCCCAAAAGCAGAGCCTACTTCAAAACATAAGTAGCTTTTTTGGTACCGCCCGTTTTTTTAACCAAGCCTTTTTGCTTTAAGAATTTAAGCTCCCTTAAAACCGTATCATCTGAAAAATCAGGAAAGACTTTTCTAAAGTCTTTGTTCTGCATACCTTTGTGCCGGTGCAAATATTCCATAATAATCATCTGCCGTTCATTTAAGGCCACCTGTTCCCCCAGCTTATCCTTAATCCTGGCATCAACGGAAATTCTTTGCACTTTTTCCTTAACCTGATTAAGCTCAATTGCCACCCCCTCGATAAAATACTCAAGCCAAGGTGTTAAATCACGCTCGTGAGTATCCAGAACGAGCTGGTTTGATACGGCTTGTAGTGTTAAGTAATATTGCATGGGGTTTTCATCAAAATATTCCTCAAATGAGAAAAATTTCCTGATATCATAGCCGTCTAAAAACAAAATCAGTGTAGCAACACCCCTAGCTACCCTGCCATTACCATCTACAAATGGATGAATCCGGGCAAGTTCATAGTGAATAATACCTGCTTTAATAATCGGGTGAACCATCTTTGCCTCATCAGAGTTTATCCAGTTTACCAAATCCTCAACCAGATACGGCACTTCTACTGCCGGAGGCGGAGTATACGAAATCTGTCCTGATTTGGTATTACGGATCACTACCTGTCTTATTCTGAATTTACCTGAACTTTCAGGCGGGAGGATTTTTTCCGTGGTTAATTTGTGCATTTCCAAAATTGTCTCAATTGTAAAACTGTAATTGCCGGATTGACCAATCTGGGCAAACACCCCGTCAATAAACTTTAAAACATTCCTGTAATTGATAATCTCCTGAATATCACGGTCTCTCGCTATAACTTCCTGTCCGTCCAAAACATCCCGGACTTCTTCCGAAGATAAAGGGTTGCCCTCTAAATGCGTGCCGTGATGGATAGTTCTTTCTATTGCTTCTTTTCTAAATTTGGCCTCCCAAGCAGGAACTAAGGGGGCATGCATTATCACCTCACGGCTAGCCTCAACTATGCCAATATCCTTAAGTATTTTGTTGGTGATTGAGTATTTGGGAACAAACATATTTTAGCGTCTAGCGTTCAGCCACTAGCGACTAGTTTGGACTTCATTTTTCCAAGCATAGAATTTAACATTTTAGCTACTTCTTCTAAAAGTAGTTCTGATTTCATAATATTCTGTTTTTCTACTAATCCTAATTCTTTACAAACTATCATTTGCGTTTCAAGCTCTAAAGTTGATCCATAGGCAATAGAATAAAATTGAGCATACTCTTTAGTCGAACGCCTGCCATAACCTTCAGCAATGTTAGACGGAATAGAAACTGCCGCCCTTCTCATCTGAGATACTAATCCATAAATTTCTGACTTAGGTAGTTTATCCGTTAAAACAAAAATTCCTTTTACCAGTTGAATTGATTTCTGCCAGACTATCAATTCTTTGTAGGATTTTAAATACATAAAATATTTATTCTAACTAGCCGCTAGACGCTAGTTTCTAACCGCTGAATTGATTATTTCACATTTCCCGCAAAAAATCTAATCCATGTTAACATATTCATCCCAACTTTTAATTTTCAAATCCTCCATCTTTTTTGAAGCCAAAGCAGAAATTAAGGTTTCTGCTGACTGCAAATTGGTAATAAGCGGTATTCCTAAATCCACACAATTCCTTCTAATTATATAGCCGGCCGTTTCAATACCTTGTGTTGCTTGAGCCTCACTGATATTAATAGCCAAATCTACCTGGCCTTTTTTCAAAAGATCCAGGACAGAAGGATACTTATCTTCGGAGATTTTATAAACCCTGGTATTTTTAATAGCTTCATTTTTAAGAAACTTAGAGGTATGTTCTGTGGCAAATATTTTAAAACCTAACTTTTTAAGCTGTCTTGCCGCAGGCAACATCTCCAATTTGTTTGTTTTTCCCCCAATAGAGAGAAATACACTTTTCTTCGGCATTTTAAACCCGGTTGCCAAGATAGCCTTAAGATAACTTCCCTGTAAATCGTCTCCAAAACAAGCCACCTCCCCTGTCGAAGACATCTCTACCCGAAGCCTCGGGTCTGCCCCTTTTATCCTGTTAAAGGAAAATTGCGGGGCTTTTACTCCCACATAATCTAAATCCAGGGTATTAAAATCTTCCGAAACTTTCTCCCCAAGCATTACTTTTGTGGCAATTTCAACAAAGTTATACCCTGTAACCTTTGATACAAACGGAAAAGAGCGGGAAGCCCGAAGATTTAGCTCAATTACTAAAATCTCATTATTTTTTGCTAAAAACTGGATATTGAAAGGACCGCAAATATCTAAAGCCTTAAGGATTTTTTTAGTAGCGCTTTTAACTTGTCTTACTGTTTCAAGATAAAGCCTTTGAGGCGGTAAAACCATGGTAGCATCTCCCGAATGTACCCCCGCATTTTCAATATGTTCGGATATGGCAAAAATTACAAGTTCCCCTTTGTCTGCCACACCGTCGATTTCTATTTCCTTGGCATTTATTACAAACTTGGAAATGACCACCGGATGCTCGCTTGATACACCTGCCGCTTGTTTTAAAAATCCCTTCAATTCGGAAGCGGAAAAAGCCACATTCATGGCAGAACCGGATAACACATACGAGGGTCTTACTAAAACCGGATAGCCAATTCTTCCGGCAAAGGCAATTGCATCGAGAATAGTTGTCAAACTCTGCCAGGCAGGTTGCCTAATCTTAAGTTTGTCCAGTAATTTTGAGAATTTATTCCTATCCTCTGCCCTGTCAATATCTAAAGGTGAGGTACCCAGTATTTTGTATCCTGCTTTGTAACAATCCATTGCCAGATTATTTGGAATTTGACCTCCAAACCCTAAAACCAACGATGCTTGTCCGCCTTTGGCGGATTCAATATCATAGATATCGCTAACCCGCTCAAAGGTTAACTCCTCAAAATATAGCTTATCCGCAGAGTCGTAATCGGTGGAAACTGTTTCCGGATTACAATTTATCATAATCACCTCTAAATCCTTATTTCTCAAAGTTTGAGCGCAAGTGACCGAACACCAGTCAAATTCAACAGAAGACCCGATCCTGTAAGGCCCTGAACCCAACACAATCGCTTTCGCTTGTGTTGCCTGTCGCCTGTCGCCTGTAACCTCTTCTGATTCCTCCCCATGATAAGTCAAATATAAGTAGTTCGTTCTTGCAGGATATTCTGCCGCCAAAGTATCTATATGCTTTACTTTTGGCACTATTCCATGCTTTTTTCGGAAATTCCTTATCTCCAGTTCACTCTTTTTAAATGCTTTGGCAAGTAATTTATCCGAAAACCCCAGCTTTTTTGCTTTCAGCACTATCTGATGACTGAAAGCTGAGGACTGAAGACTACTCTCAAACTCCACCATTTCCTTAATTTGATGCAAAAACCAAGGATCTATACCTGTGGTTTTATAGATATCATCTACTGTTTCACCCTTTAAAAACCTTCTGGCTATTACAAAAAGGCGTTCTGTTGTAGGCAAAAGTTTTGTATCATCCAAGAAACCTCCCAAAAGTCCATCCTGGCCGGTTTCCAGCATTCTTACGGCTTTTTGTAAAACCTCCGAGAAACTGCGGCCGATTGCCATCACTTCCCCCACGCTCTTCATCTCGGAACCAATTTCCTCCTCTGCTCTAATAAATTTATGTAAATCCCACCTGGGGATTTTAATCACAATATAATCCAAGGCCGGTTCAAAAAATGCCGAAGTAGATAAAGTAACCCTATTCTTCAGTTCCGGCAGGGCATAACCTAAACCCAGTCTGGCTGCCACATAAGCCAAAGGGTAGCCTGTGGCTTTGGATGCCAGAGCAGACGATCTGGACAGCCTGGCATTTACTTCAATCACACGGTAATCGTTATTTTTAGGATTTAGAGCAAACTGGATGTTGCATTCCCCCACAATTCCCAAATGTTCAATAACTTGCAAAGACAATCTGCGAAGGAAATGGTACTGGTAACTGTTCAAGGTTTGGGAAGGAGCCACCACAATGCTTTCGCCTGTGTGAATACCCAATGGATCCATATTTTCCATATTGCAAACAGTAATTTTATTGCCGTTTTTATCCCTAACAACCTCATATTCAATCTCTTTCCAATGTTTAAGATATTCTTCTACTGCCACTTGTGAAACATGCCTTAGACAAATCGAAACTTTTTTGACAAGTTCCTCTTTATTTTTTACCACCCCGGATCCTAAACCTCCCAAGGAAAACCCGGAGCGAACTAAAAGCGGAAATCCGAATTTCATGGCAATTTTCAAAGCCTGATTTACGGTTTTGGCAAACCCGCCCTTGGGAACTTTCACGCTAATTTTTGACAATTCTTTGGCAAAAAGCTCTCTGTCTTCGGTAATTTGTATACTCTTAACGGGCGTCCCCAAAACTTTAATGTTATGTTTTTTAAACACGCCCGTCTTTTCTAAGGCCAAGCCGCAATTTAGGGCAGTTTGCCCGCCAAAACTCAAAAATATCCCGTCAGGTTTTTCTTTTTCAATTACTTTTTGGACAAAATAGTCTGTTACAGGCAGGAAATAAATTTTACCGGCCAACTCTTTGGAAGTTTGAATGGTGGCAATATTAGGATTTATTAAAACAGTTTCAATACCTTCTTCTTTTAAAGCTTTTAAGGCCTGCGAGCCCGAATAATCAAATTCTCCTGCCTCGCCTATTTTTAATGCACCTGAACCTAAAACTAGTATTTTTTTCATATATACGAAATAAATTCATCAAATAAATATCCGCCGTCAGATGGTCCGGGGCTTGCCTCCGGGTGAAATTGCACTGCCATAAATGGTTTGTTTTTGTGTCTGATCCCTTCATTCGTTTTATCGTTTAAGTTTATAAACCATTCTTTCCATTCACTTTTTAATGATTTCATATCAACTGCAAATCCGTGATTTTGACTGGTTATGATAGCTTTCTTGCTAATCTGATCTATTACCGGTTGGTTTTGACTCCTGTGGCCAAATTTTAATTTATATGTATCCCCGCCTGCAGCAAGAGCTAAAATCTGGCTGCCTAGACAAATACCAAATGTAGGAATCCTCTGCTCCAAAAGTTTCCTCACATTTTGGATAGTTTGTTTGGCTTGTTTCGGATCGCCCGGACCGGGAGAAACTAAACAAGCATCAAGTCGCAAATTAGACCCCAGGGGATCAAAATCCCAAGGCACCCGGGTTACCTTTACTCCTCTTTTGATTAAACTTCTGATAATATTTTCCTTAACCCCGCAATCAATCAGAACTATGTTTTTTTTACCATCTCCATAAACTTGAGGTTTATCGCAACTCACATAAGGCAAGACATTCTCCTGATTTGGATCATATTGTCTGACGTCTGAAGACTGATTGCTGACGACTATTTTTCCCAACATCACTCCATGCTCCCGGAGCTTCCTGGTCAACTGCCTGGTATCAATCCCGGAAAGAGCAGGAATACCCTCCTGCTTTAGCCACTCACCCAAAGTTTTCTGGCTTTCAAAATGGGACGGATTGTCAATGTAATTTTGGACAATTAATCCTTTAACCTGTATTCTCTTTGATTCCCAAAATTCTTTTTTTGGCACCCCGTAATTCCCCTGCAAAGGGTAAGTCAAAATCAAGATTTGGCCAAAATATGATGGATCTGTTAAAGATTCCGGATATCCCACCATTCCGGTATTAAAAACCACCTCACCGGACGTGGGCTCGTCACCCAACGAGGTGGCAACCTCTTTCCCGAAACTTTGTCCTAAAAAAACTGCCCCATCGGACAGAAGTAATTTACCTATCATACTTTCCCCTTTCCCCTTCTTAAATCCTGCCAAGAACTAAAGCTAAAAGCGCTTCCCTGATATATAAGCCGTTCCTTGCCTGTTTAAAATAAACTGCTTTGGGGCTAACATCTATTTTAGGATCAAGCTCGTTTACTCTGGGCAATGGATGCATGACAATTGCATGTCTAGGCAAACCCTTAATTGTATTAACTGTAACTTGAAAATCATATTTTGTGGCGTCTCCTTTGATATATTCTTTCGGAATTCTGCCTACAGAAACTATATCTGGTTTAAGCTCAGTCAGTGTTTTGTCTAAATTTTTCATGTCTATAACAACATCATGATAACTGGAGTTTCTAAACTCTTCGGGCATCTCCAAACCTTTTGGCGAAACGCCGTAAAATTTATTACCGGAAAACTTTGACAAAGCTGAAAATTGCCCATGAAAGGCGCGATAGTGTAACGGATCCCCCACAAAGGCGATTTTTAAATTATCCAGCCTTTTGCAAACTTTTAAGATGGTATACATGTCTAACATGGTTTGAGTAGGGTGGCTGTTGGGCCCATCTCCGGCATTAATGACCGGGATATCGGCCACCTCCGCCGCTTTTCTGGCTGACCCCGGCTCCGGGTGCCTGATGACCATCACATCGGCATAAGCCATCATGATCCTGATAGTATCCGCAAAAGACTCGCCCTTATGGATCGAGGTCAACTCGGGATCGTTAAAGCCGATTAAACCCATGCCTATTTTTTGGGCGGCAGAGCTGAATGATTGTTGAGTTCTGGTGGAGGGTTCAAAGAAAAGTACAGCGGCAATTTTACCCTGGGCAATTTCATAATTCGACCTGTCTTTTTTAACATAGTCGGGATCAAATCTCCTGGCTGTTTTTAGAATAAACAGCAGATCTTCTTTAGTAAAATCGTTTATGTCTATAATGTCTCTACCTTTAAATTTATTCATTTTTCTTCAAAAAAAACCCCGCCACTGCGGGGTTAAAACTTCTTTTCAACTAATTTAACAGTAAAACGTACTACCATAGTATATTCAAATCTTTTGCTAGTTTACTCACAAAAAACCTTATTGTCAAGCGCCCTTGAGGATTTGACCATATGGGCCGAGGATATTTTGGCCGTCATAGGCTAGTTGGCCGCGCAAAATCACTTTTTTAACTTTTCCTGTTACTTTCATTCCGGCAAATGGGGTCCAGCCACATTTGGTAAACAAGCGGCTAGGGTCTAGCGTATAGCGTTCAGTTTGATCAACTTCAATAAATGTGTCTTTCTGTTCCGGCAAACCAAAAATCTTCCGGGGATTTGTTGAACAAAGCTCAATTAATCTCTCTATTGTTAACCTGCCATCTGATACTGCAGTTAACATAAGCGGCAAAGTTGTTTCCAGTCCCGGCACTCCATACATCGGCTTTTCACCTTGCTTTTCTTCTTTTGTGTGCGGTGCATGATCAGAACCAATTGTATCAATTGTTCCATCTGCTATACCTTGCCATAAAGCTTTTTGATCTTCTTTGCGTGCCAAAGGAGGCTTCATCATTCCGTACGACCCCAGCCTTTTTACATCTTCTTCTGTTAGAAACAAATGATGCGGGGTTACCTCGCAAGTAATCTGCATTTCATTATTCTTCGCTTTTTTTATTGTTTCAATCTCTTTTTTTAAGGAAACATGGCAAACATACAGCTTGTTATTAATTTTTTTGGCAAGGCTAATAGCCTTTTCTAAGGTCTCCCCTTCCGCATGAACCATAATTGGTTTTCCCCTTTTGGATCTTTTGGCCAATTTGAAAAAACTTCTTCCAATATTTTTTCATCTTGCATAAGCAGATCTCCGGTTGTCTGGTTCATATAAACTTTCAATCCGTATACTTTATCTTTTATTTCCGGAAAATATTGAACACTGTTTGCGCTTGCTCCAAAATGAAATCCGACATCAGCGTAAATTCTCCCTTTTGCCAGATCCATTTTTTGCTGCAGCGCCTCCGGGGTTATGGTAGGTATAGGATTATTGGGCATATCCAAAACTTGGGTAAAACCTCCTGCAATGGCTGATTTTGTGCCTGTTCCAAAGTCTTCTTTCTGGGTTGCTCCCGGCTCCCGAAGATGCACATGGGGATCTATTAATCCGGGAAGCCTTATTAGTTTTGCCATGGGGATATTTTAACAAAGAAACGCCATTTTTGTTAGATTGATAAAACTTTTATATAAA
>JAHIUE010000032.1 GCA_018817205.1 Patescibacteria group bacterium
AACAGCCAAAGGATCAACTACGGCAAAAGTTGAAGGAGGTAAGAGTGCAGAGTGTAGAATGATGAATAATAAAAAAATTAAAACGACTTGAATTGTTCTCATGAATTTCACATTTTACCACTTCTCTTGACATTCCTATACTTTTTCCTGCAAAATCCGAGATAATTATGAGTTTAGAAGCGAAAACAAGAATTATGGTTACAGGATTAGGTGCAGTAACCCCTTTAGGAAATAGCGTCGGAGAATTTTGGCAGAATTTAATTGAAGGCAAGTGCGGCATAGGAAGAATTAGCGGGATCGGATTAAGAAATGAAGTAATTGAAAAAATCAATACAGATGTTGATATTGCGGCACAAGTTAAAGGTTTTGACGCAAAAACGGTAATATCTGCAAAAGAATTATTGAGATTTCACAGAGTAACTGAATTCGCTACAGTAGCTTCTTTAGAAGCATTGATTACTGCAGGTTTTATAGAAAATGGTACTAATTTTTTAAAGGCAGGAAAACTTTCTCTTGATTCAATAAACTCTAAAAGGTTTGGAATTAGAATGGGAACAGGTGTAGGTGGTGGTACTGAAATTGCTGAGATTGAGGATACAATTATAAAATCTGGTGATTCTAAAATTTCTTCAAGATCAATGTTAAGATTATTATCCGAACGAACCGCTACAGTTCCTAGTAGGTTATTCAATATTAAAGGACCAACAGCTGGAGTGTTCGCTGCTTGTGCATCAAGTGCGATAGCTATAGGAGACGCAGTCGATAAAATGCTATTAGGAAAAGCTGATGTAATGTTAGCAGGTGGATCTGAAGCCGCTATTCACAGAGTAAGCATAGGTGCATTCAATGCGATGAGAGCGCTATCCAGAGATAATGAGAATCCTGCAACTGCAAGTAGACCTTTTAATAAAAATGCAGGTGGTTTTGTGATGGGTGAAGGTGCAGGAGTTCTTGTACTTGAAACACTGAATCATGTTTTAAAAAGGGGCGGAGAGAATCGCATCATTGCAGAAATACTCGGTCATGCTGATACTGCTGATGCTGATGATGATGTTCAGCCTAATGGTGAAGGAGCTATTAGAGCAATGATGCTTGCTCTATCTGATGCTCGTGTTAAAGTCAGTCAGCTTGATTATATTAATACTCATGGAACTGCTACTGTAATTGGCGACTGGGTTGAAATAAAAGCGATTCTAAAACTTTTGGGAAAATATGTATCAAAAGTATCAGTAAGTTCCACAAAGGGTGCAACTGGTCACCTCTTGGGAGCTGCCGGTGCTATTGAAGCAATAATTTCATGTAAAGCAATTCAAGAACAAATTGCTCCTCCAACCTTAAATCTGACAGATCCTATTGTAGAAGGTTTAGACTTAGTACCTTTAGCTAAAAGGAGATCAATACGAAAAGTTCTTTCTAATTCTTTTGCATTCGGTGGTATTTGTGCGTCTTTGGTTTTTGGAGAATACCTTAAAGAATAGTTGTGATATCATAAAAGGATGAGGATAGTTGTTACAGGTGGGGCGGGATTTTTGGGATCACATCTTTGCGACAAACTAATTGAAGCCGGAAACCAGGTAATCTGTATAGATAATTTAATTACCGGCAATGAGAAAAATATAGAACACCTTAAATCCGCCAGCCGGCGGACCAATTTTCAATTTTCAAATTATGATGTAATCCAGGGGTTGCCAGAGGGTATCCAGGCAGACCAAATATATCATCTTGCTTCACCCGCATCCCCAAATTTGCACAATCCAAAAAGCTACCAATCACTTCCTTTTGAAACCATGAAAGTAAATACCGTAGCTACATACAGACTTTGTGAGCTGGCAGTCAAGATGAAGGCTAAATTTCTTTTTGCCTCAACCTCGGAGGTTTACGGGGATCCTTTGGAGCATCCTCAAAAAGAAAATTATAACGGGAATGTATCAACTACCGGTCCCAGGTCGGTATACGATGAGTCAAAGAGGTTTGGGGAAACAATTCTTGCGGCATTTGTTCGCTCAAAAGACTTAGACGGCCGGATTGTCCGCATTTTTAATACTTATGGTCCGCGGATGGCAGAAGACGGCAGAGTGATCATAGAATTTATTAAGGCTGCCTTGCAAAATAAACACCTTCCTATCTTTGGAGACGGCAAGCAAACCCGCTCTTTTTGTTATGTTTCGGATTTGATAGAGGGAATCACAGTCGCCATGGAAAAAGGGGTAAAGGGAGAAATTTATAATATAGGTAACCCCAATGAATTTGCTGTTTTGGAACTTGTTGAAATTGTCAAAAAATTAACCGATTCCACATCTAAGCTTACTTTTACCGATCTTCCTGAGGATGATCCGCAAAAACGCTGTCCGGATATTACTAAGGCAAAAGAAAAACTTGCATGGGAACCAAAAGTAAATTTAGAAGAAGGATTAAAAAAATTAATTGACTACCTGCGCCCCCAAGAGGATTCGAACCCCTGACCTATTCGTTAGAACCGAATTGCTCTATCCGCTGAGCTATGGGGGCAGGTCTTTATTCTACCAAAAATCTATGTTGACAGCTATGATCTGTATTTGTTAAATTAATAGTTGTGACTGCAAAGACTGCCATTGTAATCTTACTTTCAGCTGTTTTTCTTTACCAACCCGCTTTGGCCGTGGATTCAACACCCTCTGGTAAAGAGGCAAAAATCGCCACCAGGGAAGCATCACTTCGGGCAAAACTTGCCCAGTTTAAAAACCGCAATAAAGCACAGATTGCCGAAAGAATAAATACCAACCTTAATAAAATTAACCAAAATAGGACAAGTCAGATGTTAAGACATTTGGAGAAGATGTCCATGATTTTGGATAAACTGGAGCAAAGAGTTAATGCAGGGGCCGCTATAGCAGAAGCAAGAGCTTCGATTGCTTCAGCTTCAGCCGCAGTTCAAGCGCAGGCCCAAAATGATTATACAATTACCGTTACTTCCGAAAGCCGCATCAGGACAGATATTCAACAAATCAGGCTGAAACTTCATGAAGACTTACAGGCGATCAGAAAACAGGTAATAGACGCAAAGCAATCTGTAGCAAATGCCATAAGGGAAGGAAGAGCAAGTGGAACCGAATAACAACCAGCAACCAACACCGCAGCCAATAGCACAACCGGCTCCCAGTTCTCAACCTGCACCCGGTCAGCAACCGGCAAAAACTTTCACCTCATCACAGAATCCTGTTCCGGAACCGTCTTCGAAGAAGTTTGTCTTAATGCTGGTTGCAGGACTGGTAATTATTATAATTTTGGTTGGCGGCATCTATTTGTATTTAAATAGACAGCAAGCCGCTCCTGCGGCTGTTCCAACCCCCACACCTGTAGTCCAAGAAAACTTGGAAGATGAATTGAATGCAATAAATATTGCCAGCCCGGATGCGGATTTCACTTCTGTAGA
>JAHIUE010000033.1 GCA_018817205.1 Patescibacteria group bacterium
ACAAAAGCTGCATCAATGAGATGTTTTTCAATTTCTCCCATTTTGTACCAGATCAGCTTCTGTAAAATAGTATCTTCGGCTGTTGCCATTTCCATAAATTGATCTAGGATTCTAACTCTCTTTCTTCTTTTAAATCTGGATTTATCAAATTCTTCATCGGTTAGTATCCAAAAATCCAATTTTAGCATTGTTGGTAAATGAAGAATATTAAACATATTTTTATGTTTTACTGCTTCCTTAATACTTTCTATCTGAACTAGAAATTCTTCCGGCAGGGTTTTTAATGATTTAACGGTTTTATCTAAATCTTTAAGAGAAAGCTCTACCACAAAATCAATATCATGAGAGGCTCTGGGGCGGCCATAGAAAATAGAACTCCACGCTCCAGTAATCATATAGGGAATTTTGTAAGTTTCCAAAAAAGTAGATACTGTTTTGAGAAGTCCTATCTGACCGCCTTGCATAACTTAAGCACCCATCGTCTTTTTACCACATTTTCTTACTTCTCTCACCATTGCTGACAAAGTAAACCCCAGGCGCATTTTTTGGTCACCGGACATTTTGGAATATTTTTTTAAGATATATAAAGTCTGCTTTTTCATCCTCTTTATGTTAGCATATCTTTCCCTTAATTTCCTCTGCCAAATCGGGATTCCACATTGCTCCGGTGGCGGACATTACACAATCTGCACCGGCTTTTTTATATTCAAAATAATCCTCTGCTTTCATAACTCCACCTACTCCAATCACGTTAATCGTATATCGCATATCGTTTATCGTTTTTTTTAACCGCTTAACCATCTCAAGCCCGGCCCATTTTATGCAAGCCCCGCAAACGCCAGACCTTAACCTATTTTTTCCGGGCAAAGCCGGATTGCCATCTTTATCTACAACTTCCGCAGAAACAGTATTAATAACTGCTATACCCTGTGCGTATTTTCCTGCAATACTAACCAGTTTTTTCAAATCTTCATCAGATTGGTAGTAACCTACTTTTAATACGAGCGGTGTATCTCCAATCTCTTTTCTTACAGCCTTGCAGACTTTTTCGGTCATTTCCAGGTTGTAGCAAACCAGGCCTTCATTGCCGATATTGGGGCAAGACAGGTTCATTTCCAGTATCTTGGCTCCGGTTTCCGCTGATAGTTTTGAGGCATAAGCATAATCTGCAATAAATCCCTCTTCAGTTTGATCGGGTTTGACGGTTCCCATAAAGCTTAAAACCAAAACTTGTCCCTTCCGGGCATAAGAAATTGCTTTTTTAACATCTTCCTGCCAGACTACAGGATCTTTAGAAGGTACTCCAAACGAGTTCGTAATACATAAAGGCTCCGAGTAATTATTGTCCGCTAAAAGTTTACTCTGGGCTTTTGCAGGGGTTAAATCACCTTTGACTTTTACAGCCAAGATATTGGGGAAAGGATGGCAGGGAAAAACAGCGCTTCTTATCGTTTTGTAGACACAAATATCAAAACCTTTCTCAAAAGCAGCTTTGCAAAACTTGCTGTTTAAGAGCGGCCCTGCAGGAATTCCAAAAGGAAGATATACTTTTTGCCCAAAAAAGTTATATTGAGGTTCGCCCTTTTGTTGAAACGCATTACCTTCGACAAATCCCCCAAACGGCCCTCTCTCGTAATTTTCCTCATAGCTTAAATTGGGATCGTAAAAGGGAGTCTTTAACATATTAAAATTTTAGCATAAATTTACCTTAAACCCCCTGTGACTTTCACTTTTGCAAGTAAGTCTAAATTATCAAGCACTTCACCGCAGCCGCGGACCACGGTAGTTAGCGGATCGTCTGCCACATAAACAGGCATTTTTGTATCCTCGGCTATTTTTTTATCCAAACCCCTAAGTAACGCTCCCCCTCCTGCCAGATATATCCCTCTTTCCAAGATATCCGTTAAAAGTTCGGGCGGAGTTTCTTCCAAAACTTCCTGTATGGCAGATATCATTTGCGAGATAATAGGTGTTAAAGCTTCCCTGATTTCAGAAGCGGTAATTTTTAAAGATTTAGGAAGACCGCTTGAGAGATCGCGGCCGCGTACCACTGTTGCCCCCTCATCTTTATCTTTCAAAGGAAAGGCTGATCCTATTTCAATTTTCACTTCCTCTGCCGTTCTCTCACCTATCAGCATCCCATACCTTACCCTCATATAATTTACGATCTCTTCATCCATTTCATCGCCGGCCACCCTTAACGACCTATTGATCACAACCCCTCCCAAAGAAATGACCGCAATTTCCGTAGTACCTCCGCCAATATCCATAATTAAAACCCCTTCCGGGTCTTCAACCGGAAGCTTAGCCCCGATCGCAGCAGCCATCGGTTCCTCGATAAGATATGCTTCCCTTGCCCCGGCCGAAAGACAGGCATCCTGCACCGCCCTCCGTTCCACTTCGGTAACGCCTGAAGGGATTCCCACTACCACACGGGGCTTAGGGATTTTAGGTAAGGTCAAAAAGCGTGCGGATGGAGGTTTTTCATGGACTTTATGGATAAAATAGCGAAGCATGGCCTCACAAGTTTCAAAATCGGAAATAACACCGTCTCTTAAAGGTCTAACGGCCTCGATTGCCGCCGGCGTCCGGCCCAGCATTCTTTTGGCGTCGGTACCAATTGCCAAAATCTGCCTGGTTTTTTTGTGGAGCGCAACTACGGTCGGTTCCCTGATCACAATCCCTTTACCTTTAACCAAAACAAGAGTATTAACAGTACCCAAATCTATACCTATATCATGAGATACCAGTTGCCAGAACTTCCCAAACATGATGGGAGTTTAACACGTTTTTATAACTTTTCAAAATCTTCTTGAGCAATCTCCATTTGCTTTAAGATACTTTTTACTGTTCCGGATTTGATCTCATGATGATGCGGAATAACACAAGTTCTCTTTTTATTCTCATTCCACCATATTTCATGAGTACTGCCTGTGTTTCTTCTGAAAACAAACCCTCCTTTACGCACTTTTTTAATTAAATCTCTGTAAGTTAAGGGTTTATATGTCATGCTGCAACTATGACAGGAACTGTAAAAGGATTCGCAACACCTTTTTCTTTCTGTTTCTTGAGGGGAATTTTTAAGCCTTCTTCTCTGTATAATTCTATAAGAGATTGCGCTGTTGCCGTTATCTCTAAAATAGCTTCGTCCACGCTGTCTCCCTGGGCATAGCAATCTGACCAATTTGGACAAGTTATGACATAACCCCCTTCTTTTTGAGGCTGGATTTTAATTGGTAATTCATACTCGGAGACTTTTCTGGTTTGGTTTAACATAGCCAAATTGTAACATAAAAAGATTCTAGATTGAATGAGTAAAAGTTCTTAAACCTTCAAGAAGTTCCCCACAATTAGACCAACAATTGTTGCCAGGCCTCCGATAATAAGCATCTCAACCGCACTTCTTAAAGTCCCGATTTTTACTATTTTACCCTTAATAAAACCTATTAAAAAAAGGCTTATAAACGCCGCGGAAATACTGACAATCCTGGCTGTGTCTGTCTGTAATATTAAAAACGGCGCAATGGGAATTAGGCCTGCGCCAAGATAGGAAAGAAACATAAGTATTGACCCTGTAATTAAATCATCTCTATGTCTGCCTGTTCCGGATATTTGGTGAACTGCTTTCTCCGCAGAATATTGGCCTGCCGCCATGGAAGAAGCCTCAACGGATACCGCCACAAATGAGGCTAAAATAATAATTGCCTGATCGGAAACCCCGACAGAAATTCCCACCACTACTCCGGTGGTAGAAACCAACCCATCCTGTAACCCGAATATCACACTTCTTAAATAATCCTCATTAAGACCAATTTTCATCTCTAAGTATTAAAATTTGAACTGGACTTGCAACGTAGCATTTATTGCTGCTGCTAAACGTTTGAGGAATGAAACAGAAGGGCTTGTCCTGGCCTGTTCAACTCTCGAAATAACAGATTGGGTAGTATTCATTCTTTCGGCAAGTTCTTTCTGTGTTATTTTCCTCGCTATCCTCGCACGGATGATTGCCTTTGCAATCTCAAACTCGGGTTGAGATTCTTCATAGAGTTTTTTAAACTCCGGGTCTTTAAGTAATTTTTGTTTGAAGGTATCCCAATTAGTCATATACTAATAATATCGCAAATTTGCTATATTGTCAATGGTCAATTATTTTTTGCTTTTCGCAGCAGATACTCTTGCAAACGTTCCTGTGCAATTTTTATTTCTTTGGCAGGGGTCTTTTGTTTCTTTTTCTTAAAGCCATGCAGGATGAGAAAAGTTCTACCAGTCATGGAAACATACAAGATACGAATACTATCTGATCCCAAGATTCTGTATTCCCAAAGGTTCGTCCCAGTTAGTTTCTTAATATGAGGATAGCCACCTTCTAATCCAAATGCTTTTAGTAGTTCAAGAGCATGTATTATTTTTAAGTTGGCTTTTTTATCTAAAGAATCGAAAAAGTCTTCAACAAGCTTTTCACCTCGAGAATTCTCATATAACTCAATTTTCCATCTCTCTTCCACAATTTAATTGTAGCAGTTATTATCAATGCCATAAGAGCTGGTATATAATAACTATTATGCTGAATAAGATTATTTCCTATTCATTTTACCTTTTATTTTTCCTAACTCCCCTTTTTTGGACATCTTTAAATCATGAACTTTTTGAGTATAACAAAATGCTTTTGGTCTATGGATTTACGGTAATTATTGTCGGAACTTGGCTTCTAAAAACGATTAACGATAAACAATTAACTCTTAAACGTACTCCTTTAGACATCCCTCTTCTTCTATTTTTAGGAGCAAATATTTTATCAACTATTTTCTCGATAGATACCCATACCTCTATTTGGGGCTATTATTCCCGTTCAAACGGCGGCCTTTTGTCTTTAATATCTTATTTATTACTTTACTGGGCATTTGTTTCCAATATGGACTGGGAAAAGGCAAAAACTACTCTTAAATTCGGCCTTGCTTCCGGCTTGATTATTTCCATTTGGGCAATTTTGGAACATTTTGGAGTCTCTTTTTCCTGTGTCATTTTAAGGGGAGAGTTTAACGCTTCCTGCTGGATACAGGATGTGCGAGCCAGGGTATTTGCAACCTTAGGCCAGCCTAATTGGCTGGCAGTTTATCTTGCCATGCTGATTTTCCCTGCGCTTTATTTTTATTTAACTGCGACTAAAAAATTAACCCTTTATACATTCTACTTTATACTTTCTACATTTTACCTGGCATTTACTTTCACCTATTCCCGCGGTCCAACACTGGGACTTTTGGGAGGAATGGTGGTATTTGTAGGAGCATGGATGCTTAGAAACAAAGATATTAGGAAAGTATCAATTATTCTACTCTCTTTCTTTGTAATTAATCTTCTTTTTGGCTCGGCTTTAACTTCTTTTAGGCTGGTTTCTAAATTTGCCGCACCTGTTAGACCTTCACTTAATCTGACAGCTACCCCACCCTCCGGCACCCAACTGGAAAACGGCGGCACGGAATCAGGCCAAATTAGATTAATTGTCTGGAAAGGGGCTCTTCAAATTTTCAAGCATTATCCTATTTTTGGATCAGGACTTGAAACTTTTGCCTATTCTTATTACCAGTACCGCCCGGCCGAACACAACCTTACCAGCGAATGGGATTTTCTCTACAACAAAGCGCATAATGAGTATTTAAATTACCTCTCAACAACCGGAATTGTGGGTTTTGGGACATATCTGTTAGTTATTGGGGTGTTCATTTTTTGGTGCATCAAACAAATCAAGAATCAAGAATCAAGAATCAAGCTTAATTCTTTATTCATACTGCTTATAGCTATCCTTGCTTCTTATGCTTCTTATCTAATCTATAACTTCTTCCTATTTTCCGTAGTAACTGTTGCCGTCTTTTTCTACCTTTTCCCCGCTATTGCTTTTATTATTTCTGACTCGACGAAGCTTATCGCTTATCGCTTATCGCTTATCGCTTTTATATACCGCCGGCCTCTATATACAAAAATTGCCAAAGGCATTGTAATTTTTTCTACTCTCTATCTTCTATATTCCATCTTCCAGCTCTGGTATGCCGACACTCTTTTTGCCAATGGGGAAAGGGCATCTGATTCCGGCAACCCCGGCAGGGCATACAATTTATTCTCCGCGGCAGCGCAGTTAAACAAAGGCGAGCCCTTTTACAGATCCGAGCTGGCTTTCACTGCAGCTCAAGCTGCTGCAGCACTGGAAATAACCGATGCCACCCTTTCCGCCGCCTTAAAAGATGAGGCAATTGTTCAAATGGACAAAGTCTTAAAAGAAAACCCAAAAAATGTTTCATATTTTAGGACAGCCGTCAGGACATACTTTGAACTTTCTGTTATTGATAAAAACTTCATGGATAAAACTTTAGAAGCGCTGGATAAAAGCATCAATCTTGCTCCCACAGATCCGAAGCTTTATTACAATAAAGCACTCGTCTTAAATGCTGTGGGTAAAAAAAGCGAAGAAATAATAGCTTTGCAGGAAGCCGTAAAACTAAAACCAAATTATCTTGAAGCATTAGCCCAGCTGAAAGAAGCAACGTCTGCTGCAAAATGAAAAAACTTGGCAATGTCATAGCAGAATTAAAATATAAAGATAGGCCCAAGAACATCTCCAAAGAATTCCAAATGTATGGAGTTTATTTGGCAGAAACTCTAGACGACACCAAACATTATTCACTTTATATAAAACTTGCCAAAGAAGTCAAGCGAAGCTTGTTGGAAGATGCCTTAAATTTCACTAAAGATTATTATGATGCCAAATCCAAAGCCAAAGTGTTTATGTGGCGGCTTTCGGAGTTAAAGAAAGACGCCACTCAAGGTCCTTGAGCGAAGCGAAAGGTTCTTATGTGGAAATTGTCAGAACTTAAGAAAAATAATCTTTAAAATGTTACAATTTCCCATATGCAAGTTGTTAATGCACCTGATCCAAGGCTGAAAATTCAAACAAAACCGGTTAAGAAAATTGGTCCTACTCTACTTAATATTTTAACAGATATGATCAAACTGACCCAAACTTTCCAAGACCCGGAAGGAGTAGGTTTGGCCGCCACCCAAGTAGGGCAAAATCAGTCTTATTTTGTAGGCAGGCTACAACTGTGTAAACCAGTTTGTAGCAGACTTCATGATGATAAAAAAACGCCAAAACCAGGAAGTAAACGCTGGGAAGGATATTCAAAAGATTTTTCAGCCATAATTAATCCAAAGATTTTATCCTATTCCAAAACTACCAAGTCATATTTTGAAGGCTGCTTGTCCATCCCAACCATCTGGGGAAAGGTGAAAAGACATACCGGCATTAAAGTTTCCTACCAGGATACAGAGGGGAAGCAAATTACCAAAACCTTAAAAGGCATCCCTGCCTGGATATTTCAGCATGAAGTTGACCACTTAAGGGGCATTTTATTTACGGAAAGGGTTTTGCAACAAAAAGGCAAGTTTTATAAGTACACAGGTAGAGATGCTACCGGAGCGGATACATTTGAAGAAATAATCATATGAAGATTGCTTTTCTCGGAACACCACAATTTGTCCAACCCATCAAAGATCGGTTGGCAAAGCATTTTACCTTGACTGACAGCTTAAATGAGGCTGATTTAGGAGTTGTGGCAGCTTATGGCAGGATTTTAACAAAAGAAGAATTAAATGCTCCAAAATGCGGCTTTATTAATGTCCATCCCTCACTTTTACCAAAATACCGTGGACCTTCCCCCATCCAATCTGCCATATTAAACGGGGACAAAATATCCGGCATCACTATCATTAAAATAGATGAAGAAATGGACCATGGCCCGAT
>JAHIUE010000034.1 GCA_018817205.1 Patescibacteria group bacterium
GCCCCACCCTCAGGGGTATTTTGAGGGCAATTCCTATTACCTCATCCATATGGGAAGCAAATTTAAAGCTTAAGTCTTTCAGGACTTCTTTGGGAATATCAACTAAATCCTTTTTGTTTTCTCTTGGAATAATAATTGTTTTGAGCCCGGCTCTATGAGCGGCAATAATCTTTTCCTTAAGTCCGCCAATTTCCATAACTCTACCCCGCAGAGTAATTTCCCCGGTCATTCCGACTTTCCTGTTAACCGGAATCTTTGTCAGAGCAGAGATTATAGCCGCAGTAATTGCAATACCGGCAGATGGTCCGTCTTTTGGCACAGCTCCTTCAGGCACATGAACATGAACATCAATTTTTTGGTAGAATTTTTCAGGAAGACCGAGTTGACGGGCGCGGGCACGGATATAAGACATTGCCGCCTGACAGGATTCTTTCATAACGTCTCCCAATTGACCTGTAAGAAGCAATTGGCCTTTTCCCGGCATCAAGGCCACTTCGATAAACAAAATATCTCCCCCTGCTTCAGTCCAAGCCAAACCGGTGGACATGCCGATTTCGTCTTTTTTCTCAAGAAAAGTTGAGTTAATTTTGATGGGTCCTAAATGTTTGGTAACATCTTTTGCGCTAACTTTTAGCTTTTTTGTTTTACCCTCTGCAATTAATTTAGCAGCTTTTCTAAGAATTGCTGCAATTTGACGCTCCAAACTTCGGACACCGGCTTCCCGGGTATAGTGTTCTATAATAAAACGGATTGCATCGTCGGTAATCTTTACTCTTTCAGGAGTTAAACCGTGATTTTCAATTTGTTTTTTGAGCAAAAACTCGTCGGCAATCTTGAACTTTTCATCATGCGTATATCCTGCAAAATTTATAATTTCAAGCCTGTCTCTTAAAGCGGGGGGAACCGTATCCAAGACATTTGCAGTTGTCACAAACATCACATCTGACAAATCAAAAGGAACTTCCAGATAATGATCTGAGAATTGATTGTTCTGTTCCGGATCCAAGGCTTCCAAAAGCGCGGACGATGGATCTCCCCTGAAATCTGTTCCTACTTTGTCAATTTCATCAAGCATAAAAACAGGATTTCTGGTGCCCGCATCTTTTATTCCCTGAATTATCCGTCCGGGAAGCGCTCCGACATAAGTCCTCCTGTGTCCCCTTATCTCAGCTTCATCCCTAATCCCGCCCAGAGAAACTCTCACAAATTTTCTGCCCAAAGCCCTGGCGATTGACTTCCCGATCGATGTCTTGCCAACGCCCGGAGGGCCGGCAAAACAAAGTATCGGACCTTTCATTTTTCCGGAAAGCTTGTGAACTGCCAAATATTCAACAATTCTCTCTTTGGCTTTTTTTAATCCATAATGATCTTCATCAAGAATTTTTTCCGCCTTTTTGATATCTACATCATTTTGGCTTTTTACAGCCCATGGAAGAGAAACTAACCACTCCAAATAATTTCTGATATATCCTGCTTCCGGATTAAATTGAGCCATTTGTGAAAGTTTTTTAGCTTCTTTTCTGGCTTTTTCCTCGATATCTGCAGGCATTTTTGCTTTTTTAATTTTCTCCACCAGCTCTTGTGTTCCCGTTTCATCTTCATCTCCAAGTTCTTTTTCTATAGTTTTAAGCCTTTCCCTCAGGATAACCTCTCTTGCTCCTTTTTCAAATCTTTCCTGCGTCTTGGACGCAATGCGCTTTTCAAGCTCCAATACTTTTAACTCTTTAGCAAGAATATCCGTTATCTTCTCCAGCCTGGTTTTGACATCGTTAATTTCCAAAAGTGCTTGGCGCTCGGACGGTTTTATATCCAAAACCGAAGCAATAAGATCTGCGAATTCATATGGAGAATTATCAGACATGATATTCATAAAAACCAGGAAATCAACTGTTTTACCTAAATTCATGGCACGCCTGAATTCATTCGTCAAATGATTGCACAAAGCCTTGATTTCAGGACTATTATCTACCACATCCGGAATTTCAACCACCTTTGCCATCAAATACGACCTTTCTTCAAAGACCGATTTAATTTTGACTCTGGAAATCCCCCTAACCTGAGCAATTATTTCCCCTTCTGTACGTGTCATTCTTTCGATACGGGATAATGCTCCAACAGTGTACAAATCAGAAGGACCCGGATCATTCAGCTTGGAATTTTTCTGAAGCACAAAGCAGACAATTCTTTCTCCTCCGAAAGAAGATTCCAGTGCCGCCAGACTTTTCGGTCTACCAAAAGTCAAAACCGAATCCGTGTTGGGGAAAATCACTCCGTCTCGGATTGGAATTAGCGGGATGAGTTTTTCCATAATGTAATTAGCAATCTA
>JAHIUE010000003.1 GCA_018817205.1 Patescibacteria group bacterium
ATCAAAGGCAACAAGACTTAAAGTTCCATTCAAATTAATTTACTACGAAGCTTTCTTAAACAAATTTGATGCTTTAAATCGAGAAAAATATCTTAAATCTGGTTATGGAAGAAAAACTTTACAAAATGCTCTAAGTGAGTATTTCAAAGAAAATAACTGGAAAAAGTAGTAACAGATCAAAGCACTTGTTTGCACGAAAAGGGGCTAAAATGAGAAAGGAAACCCAATTAAAATATTTAATAATATATTTGACCAAAAAGTATCCGCAGTTTTTGATACTAATTCAGAGCCAAGACAAAGGCTAGATAAATATAAAAATCTATACTTTAAAGCATTTGACGAGGGATCAAAAATAAATGACTGGAGAAAGATATTTGGCAAAGTCTCTATTCCAGCAGGATGCACAAACGACACTTTAACAATTCCAAACACCAATGGGACTATTGATTGGAAAAGAAAGCCACCAGTAGCACCAACTACAATACCATCCAATCCCGATTTGGTTACTTAATCAACTGCCGCTAGCTTACGCTAGCGGTATGCTGTAATGTTCGCGTAGGTGGTTTTACGCTCACATTATAAAATAAAAATATGACTACAAGTATCCAACTGGAAGATTTTATAAAAACAAGGCAAGAGGTAGACACCTTGCTTATAGAAATTGGAAAATCAATAGACCAAAAACAAGTTCAAGCCTCAAATGAGTTGATAGATGCAAGTAAAGAACTCGTATCTGCACTTAAGCAAATAGCTGTTGGGGTGGCAACAAGATAAGATAGCCCAAAAGAGAGAAAATTTACTTAATGATTACAAGGAGCTGGTAAAAGACATCCATTTGCTAAGAGAACAAGGCAAGAAAGAGGATGGCAATTTGGCTATAAAATGCAACTGGAATGATTCCGATTACAAGGCTGTTTGTAGCGACAAGCTTTACCAATTTAATAAAAAGCATGGGGGTTTGTGGTGCAAATCATTAGCTTGTAAATGTCGAAAATACGCCAATATAGAAGTTACTTTGGACGATAATCCATGTTACGAAAGTGTTGCCCTAAAAGAATGGCGTTTCGGGGCAGGTTGGGATCACAATATTAAAACTGGAGTGGCTCTTCGTCCTCGTCATATCAAAAATATTAGAGATGGTAGATTAGCAATACTTTCTTCGGTTTTACCTCACCATACAGAGGAAAGCGAAAGATTTATCATTGCATTAATTTTTATAAATAAAATCTGTGATGATCCGGGAAAGGAAACGATCTTCTTTGGAGATCCAGAAAAATCTATAAAGATTGATTACCAAAAGCATAAATTAAGATTTTGGGATTACTACGAAAATCCCAGAAAACCAAAAGAAGTTATATGGGCATCCGGTCTTTATAGATACATAACTAATAGGTGCGTTCTAAAAATGTTAAGAGATATAGTTAATAAACAGGTCTTACCTAAAAACGATTTAGAAAAAGCGGAGATACTAATTGATTACTTAGATCGTCTGGAAAAAGATAAAACCCCATCACCAGAATAAATTTTGGACACCTCTCGTTTGCCCTACCCTATAGTTTCGTGATAATATACGCTTACCGTAAACGAACTCGTGGAACGAGTATCCCACTATCTGGAGGTAGTAATGCCATCCGTAAGAATCCTGTGTACCGGGACGATCTTCGATCAGTTGGAAGAGAAACATCTGTATGCCATTGAACGCAATTTCCAGCGTGCCGTGGCGAAGTTTCTCTCGACATCAGCAAACCCACATGAGGAGAACGACATCGAGGTCATTTGGGATGTCATCGTAAGATCCCGCAACATGGTTGACATGGCTGTCGAGATCTTGTTTTCTCGTGACAAAGCCAGTGACCTGACCGCGGACTTTCTTGCGAAAGCCCACTCCCATCTTTTGATGGCTCTCGATTCAGCCATCCCAACCCAGATCAGATCATACTCCCTGTGGATTCGACCCCAGAACGACGCGATTTGGGACATGCGAACGCGATAAGGACAAACAAAAAAGGAGAAAGCAATGCCATTCCCAACTGTGTGGGGTTTGCCTGAGGGCACATCCCGAAGCACGCTGTTGCAACTACGGAGAGACATCGTTGATGTAGTTGCCAATACGATGGGTGTGAAACCAACCATCGTTCGCCCGTTCTTCCCCGAAGACCTCGCTGGTGACCCAGACAAGGGGCAGGACAATACCATCTTCGTCCAGCTGATAACTGGAATGTTCCACGGAGTGGGCAATCCGGAAGCCGAGAGAAGGGCAACATATGCCATAGCCTGTGTTGTCTGGAAAGCCTTTGATGGGAAGTACGAGGTCGAGGCTTTTATCGGAGATCTGGACAACCAGAGCAAAACCTTGATCCATCCCAAGGTGTAACAACATAATAAGGATGTCGATAGTAAGTATAAAGAGCACAGGCACGCTGGTCTAACGACTAGGTGAAATCCTGTGCTTTTTGCATTTATCTCAATGCCTTGAGTTATTTGTTGCTTAATTACTTTTAGACCAACACTTCTGCAAAATCTGGAATTGCTGGAATTGTGGGATTATTGATAAAATAAGTTCGAACTTCTTCCGCAGTCTTCAGCCATCTTTTCGTAGTTTTCTATTAACTCCAAATCTTTCTTGTCCTTTTCTCTTCCTTGAAGCAGTTTGAATTTTTTGATCAGGTTAAGATTAACAAATCTATAACCTTTAATAACATCTGCCGTTTTTATCTGTTTTCCTACTGTTGCAATTTTTGAGTCGGTATAGATTCCCACGCGCAAGCGCGTGGTACTATATAACGCCCCGCCATAGGCGGGGAATTTATTGGAAGAT
>JAHIUE010000035.1 GCA_018817205.1 Patescibacteria group bacterium
CCTCATCAGTTAAGAAATCTTTAGGTTGGACACCACGGTATGTTTTGGCTATAGGATCTATAAAATCTATAAATACTCCCACTCCTTTGATACCAGATGCTGTTTCGAAAATCTTTTGTTGTGGTGAATCACTCTCAAATTGCAACCGGAAAATCGGCTCACCAACCTTAGGGGTGGGATTTATCTCCAGATTTGGACCTCCTTTAAAGAAAAGCTCTCCATTGGGAGAAAATCCATAACTAATCCCAATATGGTTATTGTCTTTACGAATTTCTATATAACTTTGCTCTTTTAATGTATTCGCCGCATATACCCTTTCAGTTAAAGGAGAAGAGAAAGTAAAAACCTCTCCTTCAGGAAGGAATAGAGCCAGAGTTTCCGGGGGGCCTTGTTTGATCCAGGGAGCTTTGATTTTTTTCAGCTCCCACCCTTCTCTGTTAACATCCCAGTTAATAACTGTTTTAAATTCTCCTTTTTCCCAGGCTTCATGAAGAGCTTGATCTACTTTCTGGGGAGACCATTCCGCAAATTGGGCTGTTTCTTTGGAGATATTATCTTCAGGAACAGGAACTTTAGTCGGGGTTTTAGGAAGCTCTGTCGGAGAAGGGATAGGGGAAGGGGTAGGGAGAGGAGTAGGGGTTTTGGTAGATTCAGCAGTAGGAGGAGGAGCTGGAGTTTCAGTTGGCTTTGGGGTAGGGGTATTCGGGCTTTTTGGGGATACAGGAAGCAAGGCTTTATATGGTTCCGGAGTAGAAGTGGGTTGAACTACAGCTGCTCTAGGGCCACAGGCTATTTCTGAAGCACCGGCAGCCGCAGTTCCCAGGCCTAATACAGCAGCCGCTCCCCGGGCCACTTTGTTAAACAATCCAGGCTTTTCTGGTTTTGCTCCGGGTTTAAGCTGATTTGCTTTCTGGATTTCTTTTGGGTCTGGGCCAATAATTCCTGATGGTACTTCTGGTCTCATGCTATCCTGTAGTTTATCATTTATTTCCATTCTTTGTCAAATTACTTTACTTAAAATCTTCTGGAGAGATTTTGATAAATTTACCGTCCTTTTTAACAGAAAAAAGGAAATTAGCCCCTCCAAAAGAAGACATGGTGGGAAAACTACCTTCTCCGATTTTCCCGATTTCAGCTCTTGCCTGATAGGTTTTGTCAAAAGTAGCCGAAGAGAAGCCATAAAATGAGTAGATAGCCTCTAAACCCTGGTTCCCTCTAAGATAAAGCAGGGGTTGATTGCTGGCTCTTTGGGGAATGGTTGGCTCACTGGAAAGCTCTCCCGGGAAAGAAGTTAAGATTGAAGTTTCTAAAGGTAGGGTGAAAGAAATACCCAGAAAACCCTCTCCTCCTTCCACTATTTTTCCTGACTGACAATATTCTTTGGCTACAGGGCAGGAAAGGGATAATTTAGGAGCAGGAGTAGACTGAATTGCAACTTCAGCAGGGCTTGATTTGGTAAAAAAGTTAATTGGAATAATCTTAAAATAGATTGAGGTGAAAAGGGTAATTGCTATAAGAACTAAGATGCCCAATATTATTAATCTTTTTTTAGGCCAAGAAGTTTGAGGTATAGTCGGCCCCGCCGAGGACGGGGTAGATTGGGCGGGCATTTGGTCCACATTTTCATAGTAGTTTATACTTTCAAAGTTGTCAAACAAAAGTTATTAATTAATTTAGCTTAACTACAGACACCTTGACTTTATCGTTATTGTACTCAAATTTAAAAGTAATAGTCTTGGATTTATTATTCGTGATATACAGGTTTTGTAGTTGGTTAGAAGAACATGATCCCGGATTCTTATAAATGGAAACCCCGTACTGTTTCGGAATATCGGGAATATTGGCAAAATTATGGTTGGTTGGAGCCTCGACAGACAGCTTTGCTTCTTGGGCCACCCAGTTAATTAAAGAAGCTAAATGACAGACTCCGTCCCCGAATAAATATCCGTCGGTTTTAAACCCGTCTTGGGCATTAAAATTGGCATTAGTGGTTTTAACCAGGCTATCTTTGTATTGTTCTTTTACATCCTGATGGAAAGCAAAAGTCTTATTCGGATTAAGAGTAAATTCATACTTTGAGGGTTTTGTGATTTCATCCCACTTAATATCTTTGGCAGATGCGACTTTGCCTGACAAATAGGCGATATTAAGTAAAATGTTGTTTTTGAAAACATCATTGACAAATTGGTTGCCGTAGCGGTTTGCAAGAGACATCTCTTTTTCAGCCACAATCTGTTCGCCCGAAGAAGGGCTAATGAGATTTTGGTTGCCGCCGGCCCCAAATATACTTAGGATTGAGAGGGGAATGATGGCCAATGTTTGTACTGGTCTTTTATTCATGAACTGCATATTATCCCATAATATGCAATAAAAGTCAAGTTAATTAATATACTTATGAGTAAAAATGTATCTCTTTTTATATCAATCTCTATCAACTTTACTGCTAATTATCAATTGTCACTCAAGCACAAAAAATCTATCTTGCATTTTCTAAAGATATTGATCTAATATGTAATTAGCTAACAATGTTTAATTTAGGATCTAAAGAAATACTAATTGTTGCTCTGGTCATATTCTTTCTTTTTGGTAGTAAAAAATTGACCGAATGGGCCAAGGGACTTGGGGAAGCAGGGAAAGAGTTAAAAAAGGCAAAGAAGGAATTCAGCAGTGCAATTGATGAAACAGATAAAGAATTAGAGAAAGCCAAGAAGGAAGTTACAAATGCATTGGATAGAACCAGCAAGGATATTAAAAGAACCTTTGATATAAATGAGGAAATTAAACAAGAAAAGAAAGAGGATAGAACAGAGAAGAAAGTAGAAGATGATGGCATCTGAAACTTCGATAACAGGAAATTTAGACTCCACAATTGTTAAATATTCCCCCTTTTTCTCGGAGATTAGGAAAAGGTTAATTTTTACTTTATCAATCTTTATAATTTGTGTCACAGTTGGTTTTATATATTATGAAAACATAGTCCGTTCCGTTCTGAGCATTTTTGACCTTGAGGGCTTAAACATAGTTTTTACTTCTCCTTTCCAATTTTTCACTTTGGCTATTGACTCGGCTTTACTGGTTGGATTTATTGTCATTTTACCTATTATTATTTTTCAAATTTTAAGCTTTCTGAAGCCGGCCCTTCGTCCATCAGAGTATAAAGCCGTATTGGCCTTGCTGCCAATCACTCTCGCTCTTTTTGTATCAGGATTCACTTTTGGGGTATTGATCATGAAGTATGTAATGGTTATTTTCTTTCAAAAATCGGTTGAACTTAATATTGGCAACCTTCTGGATATCAGCAAATTGCTTTCCCAAATTTTGGTCACTGCTATTTTGATGGGGGTAGCATTTCAGTTTCCAATTATTTTAACAATTTTAATGAGATTGAAAATTCTTAAATATCGTGCTATTGCAAAAAAACGTCTTCTTGTTTATGCGCTATCTTTAATCTTTGCAGCTTTCCTTCCTCCAACCGACCTTTTATCTCTAGTGCTTTTATTTTTGCCGCTTGCACTTCTTTTTGAACTTACTCTATTATTAAATAGATACGTTTTAAAAACTCATTTGCTGTAAGATTTAAAGAAAGGAGGTAATAATGTTCAGAGGTATAGGAGCAACAGAAGTAATAATTGTTGCTGCTGTTATATTAGTCATTTTTGGCGGTAAGAAACTGCCTGAATTTGCCAAAGGTTTAGGGGAAGCTATCAGAGAATTAAGAAGAGCTATTCAAGGTAAAGGTGACTCCAAAGAGTAAATGTATTTTTTAATTCCTTTAGTGGCTGCGATAGCGCCGTTTGTTATTTGGCCTATTGAGCTTTTACTTCCTTTTCCGTATATCATTGAGGAGATAGTAAAAGGTATTTTGATTGTCTTTGTGATAGATTTACCCGGTAGGACTAGTCAGGTTAAAATTGTGCTGGCCAGTGCCGCTATTTTTACTCTATCCGAAACCGTTCTATACATTTTAAATATATCTCTAGTAGGAGATTTTTCAACTTTGCTAATCAGATTTATCTTAACAAACATCATGCATAGTTTGACTATGCTGATAATACTTATCTCTACTTTTAAACATAAGTGGTTTATGTCGATTGGAGTAGCTGCGGCGATATTAATCCACTACTTTTTTAACCTGACTGTTGGTTTGATTAACTAGGAGATAATGTAATATATTGTTTAGATATCCAGCCTGAAGTGCCATCTTCCAGAACAATCTGCACCCATCCGATTTGCTCTTTGACCAAATTGAACTGTTCTCCGGGATTTATCTTGGTAATTTCTTCTCCCCCGGGTGTTTTCCTCACTCTTAAAAATCCTGTAGGTGTATCTTTAACAGTGACAGTTGCGGATGATTCAATGGTAGATTCTGGTTTTTCGGTTTCGGTTTCTGTTTCAATAAAATCACCGTCAACCCAACCCACAATCTCTTTATCATCCGTATCCTGCAGACTTACCTTTGCCCAAATATCCTGGCGGCTGATCTCCCTTGCCTTTTTTGAGGCGTTTAAAGATGTTAAAACCGGCGAGTTTATTGATGGTTGGGAGAATATAGTCACCGTGCTTTCCTCCGGCACAAGAATATTGACTTCTTTGTATGAATCTTGATTTAATCGGGATGAATCCGAGGCAATATTTTCATTAGAGCTTCCCAGTACTTCTTGAGGAGTTGTTTGTGCGACCTCAAGGTTAACTTGCCTTTGACGCAGATTTCCAAGTGCATATATGCTGCTGCCGCCTATTAATATGGAAACCAGTAGAATCGTCATGTATCTAATAGGCTTGCTAAAATAAAATCGTTTTTTAGAGAGGTTGGGTTTCGGTTTTTCCTCCTGCGGGATCTCTTCATAATTTTCAAAACCGTCGTCAATAGGGGATATTTTTTGTCCCTGCGCCAAGTATTTTTCATTTTTTCTAAGAGTACGCATATATAAAGCTAAAAATACAAATCCGGCCACCATGATAATAATCAATCCCCAAACTGCCAAAGTTTGCGCTCCGCCTACAAAGCCAAATAATGTCCCTACAGAACCGGCATTGGTGGTTATTTCTTTTAATTTGTCAAGTTTTGCTTTGGCCGCTTTAAACTCAATCTGGGCTTCCCTGAAGCTTTTGATTCTTGCTTCAGGATTAGTGTTGTTTTTTTGCAGACTGTCCACCTTATCCAAAGATGCATCTATATCGGTTTTTAAGGTTACCCCCTGGGCAAAATATGCAGTATTGACAAGAGGTTTGGATAGCTCTTCAACCTGCTTGCGCATTGTGGCTATTTCGGCATTATTTATATAAAAGGCGGAATCATCTACGGTTACGGAGAGGGTTTTTGTTTCCAGCGGTGCAAGGGTAAAGTTCCCGCTAACATAATACTGATCTTTTTCGCTGTCATAATTGACGATCAATCCCTCGTCCGTCTTGATAATATTTTCTCTTGTCACCTCTTTGGGCAGATAGTATTTAAGCGGAACTGTCTGGCTGATTAATTTAGAGGGATTGCTGATCAGGGTTTTAAAAACAATGCTGCCTTGTTCCAGCCAGAGGCTGCTTAAAGGTTGATTTGGACCTTGGGCTAACAGTTGTTTATTTGCTTGAACAACCCCCCTTAAACCAAGGGTTTTGTTTGTAAGCTGTTTTTGATCCATTTTCGTGCTGGAGACTGCCAAAAGCGTTTTGTTTATCTTTGGAAGTTTATTGACTGTAATGATCTGTTTGTTTAGGGTATTTATTTGTGTTACCAGATCTACTTTGGGCCTGGAATCTTTCGTGAGATCCGACAGTAGCGTAGTTGCCTCTGTATAATTTTTATCAAGAGCGGATAAAAGATCCTTTTGGCCTTGCAACTGCCCAAAAAGGGTGTTTGCTTCTGAACCGTCGCTTTGGGTACCTACTAGTTTAATAAAGTTATCCAAATCCGATGCTAAACTCTTAAGCTGCGAAGCCGAATTTACTTTCGTGAGCGCAGCGGCAATTTTTTTATTTTGGGCATACAATTTAGAGGAGATGGGTAAATCCCATTGCCCGGTAATCCAATTTAATTGGCCGAATATAGAATTTGCCTCTGATGTTTCATCTTCTTTGCCAATTACAGCCTCAAGAGTAGCCAAAGATTTTGTAATTCTAGTATCTCCCAGGCTATTCCATTTTTCTTTTATCAAGTTAGTTTTGCTTTTTACATATGTTCCGGAAGTAACCAGCTGGTTTGCCATATCTTCGGATTTTGCCAGTTTGTTTTGCAACTGCGTAGTGGTAAAGCTATTTTCTTCTAGTACAGTTTCTAGTACAGTTTCAAGAATTGGTTTGTTAATCACCTGTTCCAGTAAATTTCTGGTCTCGGAGGTAGTATTTTGAATACTGGTTATATTGGTGGTAGTTGTTCCGGCGCTATCAACATCGCTTTTTGTAGCCAATGATCCACTGGAAAGAGTAGCTCCGGTTAAGGTTCTGGTGGTATTTGCCCAAATATCTGCCGCTAATGCGCCAAAGCCGCTCAATGTTCTGGTTGGATTAGCCCAGATATCGGTAGCTAAATTGCCGAAGGTGCTTAAAGATCTGCTGGAATATCCCCAAACAGCACCTGCAACGTCATTGGCCGAAGGCACCGCATTGACAAGCGCTTCACCAAAGCTTCCCGAAGCATTATGTGAGGTTCTGCTTGTATCCCAAACCGCAGAGGTGACATCGCTTGAGGATAGTGCGGATTGAGTCTTTACCTCAAATGTTTTATCCAGACAAAGTTTAGCACCGCCAAGAGGTGTACAGCAAACCTGTGTTCGGTATATTCCCTCTGTTGAAGAGGTAGTAAACTGATGGTAATACCAACCATCGCCTTCTGTAGCCGAGTCCATCTCTTCATTCTCGATACTATTAAATATCGTACCAACGGGGTTTCTTATAGTGATCTCGCATGTTGCATCGGTAATAGGGGAGTATGAATCATCATAGAGGAATTCTCCAACGGTACAGCTACTATCCGGACTGCACATCTGTACATTACCTGAAGCAGCCTCAGTGCTTTTAACAAACACCAAGGCTGCGACAGTTAGAATAATTGCCAAATATGCGTATATTGCAGATCGGGCAGTTATCATAGGGATTAAGCACTCTCACTGGCTGCTTTTCGGAATTCTTTTATAGAACTTCCCATACCTCTTGCGAGTTCAGGTAGTTTCTTGCCGCCGAATAAGACCAATAAGATCAGGCCTACGACAACAATTTCAGTTGCGCCTATGCCACTTAACATGCAAAATCACCCCCTTCCTTCAGACTAGTTCTAACAGACGAATATTTCTGAAAACTAGTATGAATCCATTGTTCTATAATATTTCATATATTGTCAACACTTGACAAGTTATGCATATCTATGTATAATCTTGTATAAGATTACATAACCGACTATGGAAGAATTTTATACTGTAAATCAAACAGCAATAGCATTAAAAGTGCATCCTTTAACAGTCAGACGTTACATAAAAGAGGGTAAGTTGAAAGCCGTTCGAGTGGGTGGGAATGTCAGAATAGCTTTAAATGATCTTCGCAGCTTTACTCAGGATTTTATTCCGCATACCAAACAAGTTAGAGTTCAAACAGCAACTGCTAACAAATCATTTAACTTTAATGACTCCTTTTTAAGGCTTAAGGGAAGAGGAGTGAATATGAGCAAACTTGAGAGTTCGTAAAACTAAAAATGGCTATTCAAAGCAGAAAAATTTTTATTGATTCTTCGGTTCTGGTAAGTTTCATTGACCGGACCGATCCAAACCACCAAAAGGCAGTTCAATCTATGGAGAATCTGGCCAGGCTTGGCTATCAGCTTTATACAAGCTATCAGAATGTAGTTGAGACCTATGTGGCGCTGAGTAGAGAGATTGGCCAATCCATAGCCTTGGATTTCTTGCAGGCTAGCCTCCAATCAGATATAGAGATTCTCCTGCCTCAAAAAGCGGATTTGATTACCATCCATAGGATGCTCCGGGCAAACAGGGACCGCCAAATTGCTTTAAGAGAGGCAATGAATGCTACTTTAATGCAAAAAAAAGGCATAATGCAGATTCTTAGCTTCAGCTATTGGCATAACCTTTTTGGAACATTTATCAGTAATATTGTATGATATTTAAATAAACTTATGCAAAAGTTAATCAGATTTTTAATTATATACATTGCTACAATAACAACTTTGCTTTTCGCTATTACTTTTTTATCAATCAGGGATACTGCGGAACAAAACAAAAAAGCCGAAAGTACTATTAATAGTTTGAAAGAGGAATTGTCAAAAATAACAGACTACCAGCAGTCTCAAAAAGAAATCGTCCAAAAATTGGATAAACTAGGCTCGGAAATTGCCGATAATGCAGATAAAAAGGTGCTGGGCGAAAGCAACCAAGCTTCCGACAACCCTCAAACCACCTCTGGTTTTGTGACTATAAATGATAAAAAATGGCAGACTGTAGATGTTTACGAAAGCAATTCTTACTCTTCCAAAGTGATCGGCAAAATGGAATTTGATGATGTTTATGCCTTTCTGAAAAAAACAGACAGTTGGTATCAAATCAACTTGCCTGGCTCTAAACTTACCGGTTGGGTGGCCGGAAGATTCTTGAGAGAAATCGTGGACAGCGGGCCTAAATGAAAACTTTGCTTTTTTATTACTGTCTGGTGCTGACGATCTTGCTGACACTTGGCGCTGCTACAAACGCCCAAACAGCCTCGGTTATTCCTTTAATACTTTTTCTTCCGGTGATTATTTATTTTCTTAGTTTGTTCTTGCAAAAAATAAGCCATTACCGTTTTTCATTTCCATTTCAGAAGCCATTAAGCACTCTGGATCTTTACTATAGTTTTATCGTTGTAGCAATTATGACTGTTTCGGGACTTCTTGGAGCAAAAAATACCCCCCAGCTTTTAAGTGGAGTTATCTTTTTGCCTCTTGCAGGTTACTTTGTTCTGCAGGTACTGCCTAAGAAAAGACAGGTTATTGATATTCCTGCTATCATACTTGAACCAAAGAAACTAAAACAACTTAAAAAGCAGGTTAAACATAAAAATGAGCAAAGTTCTTCTACGGATGAACCCGTAACAAAGCTTCCAAGGGTAGATATTAACCGGAGGCAGTTTCTTAAACTTATTGGTTCGGCCGGTCTGACTCTTTTCCTTTTTTCCATATTTGCCAAAAAAGCCCAGGCTGCTTTTTTTGGCAGTGTGCCGGGACCCGGGACTGTTGCCTTAAAAGATATTAGTGGTGCACAAATTGATCCTGCCCAAAAACACCCCACAGACGGTTATAGAATTGCCCGGCTTGAGGATGATATTCCTGCATATTATGGTTTTTTAAATAAAGACGGACACTGGTTTATTATGGAAGACAGTGGCACCGGAGAGTATCTGTATGCCAGAGGCGATGAAAATTTTCTGATTGACGGTTGGAACAAACGCAAAGGTGAAGGCGGATTAGACTATGCCGAATTTGATGCGGTTTTTGATTAAAAATTGTTGCAAAATTTGACAGTTTCGTTATACTGAACACTAAAGGTATGAAGCATGAATATATTCTGGTTATCATAGCAGGTCTTTTAATTTTTGCTTATGTACTTGATGCCGTGGTTAATCCTTTAAAACTTAGGCTTGCAACTCCATATCACTTTTTTGATCCAGATATTTTATCAAAATACACCTTTACCACTACTTCTATCATTATAAAAAGCATTGCCCTTATTATGGCTCCACTTTGGTTTTTGTCGTTTATACACCTTAATAAATTAACAAAAGGAGCAATCCTTCTGGTCTTGGCAGCATTAATTCAGCTTTATGCCCTGCAGGATGTGGCCTCAAATTCCAAAGTGATTCCGCTTGAATGGTCCATTTCACTTGCTCTTACCGGGGCCATACTGCTTATTCCGTCTATTCTATATATAATAATTGGTTTAACTCAAAAAGCCACTAAAGCTATATCTGAAGATTCGTACGATAAATATACAAAAGAAGATAAAAAAGAGGATAACGATTTTTAGCAATAGGGGTTGAATCCCTCGGTGTATTGTGTTAAAATATCTCTATGCCTTCCAGGTATGTTGTAAGAAACTTTATTGAAAATTCCTACTACCATGTTTTTAACAGGGGTGTAGAAAAAAGGGATATTTTTTTGGATGATAAGGATTACCGTTTCTTCCAAACCTATCTTTTTATTTATCTCCGCCCTCTCAAAGAAATTTTGGAAAAATATCCCGATGTCCCCTTGCGTCTACATAATAAAAATCTATCAGAAGAAGTTGAGCTTTTGGGATACTCGCTAATGCCAAACCATTTTCATCTGCTTTTAAA
>JAHIUE010000036.1 GCA_018817205.1 Patescibacteria group bacterium
AGTAGATACGGGAGGTGCCCAAACAGACGGAACAGATGCAATTCTGTTTTATGATTCGTCCAGGCTTAGCATTACTTCTACCTCAATTACTTCCAACGCTTCTACTTATGCTGATTTTCCTGGGAATAATGTGGATGAGTCTGCAGGTAAAATTACCATATCCGGTCTTGCTTCTGTGTCAACTCCTTTTTCCGGCAGAGGTACGCTGGCTACCTTAAATTTTACAGTCAAACCCACTGCACCGACAGGCGTTACTCAAATCAAATTTGATTTTGATCCTTACAATAAATCCAAGACTACGGATTCTAATATAGTTGAACGCAACACCATTGCCGATGTGCTTAATTCCGTTATTAATGGCAGTTACACGATTGGCACGGGCGCCTGTGCAGGTGTAACTCCGACTCCCACCCCCGGTGGAGGAAGAGGAGGCCCGGGAGGTTATGCTACTCCATCGGCTTCAGTCTCGCCGACACCAACACAAAACACAATTGACGCGGCAGTAGGAGGGGAAACAGGTACACCGGAGCTTACCTCAACTCTGGCTATTTTAGGCGGGGTTTTGATTATTTTGGGAATTTTAGGCTTGGCGCTACTTTGATGAATTTATCTTCTCTTATTACGGATTTTCTGGAATACCTTGAACTGGAGAGAAATGCCTCGCAGTTGACAATCCGCAACTATGACCATTATTTGAAAAGATTTCTGGAGTTTGCCGGGGATATTGACCCCAAAGATATTGATTTGAATTTGATTAGAAAATACAGGCTTTTTCTTTCCCGCTGGAGCGATCCTGTTACCAAAGGTTCCCTTAAAAGGATTACCCAGAATTATTTTATGATAGCCTTGCGGGCTTTTTTAAGATATTTGGCTAGAATTGATGTGGCAACGCTTTCTCCCGAGAAAGTTGAGCTTGGGGAAAATGAGCCCAGACCTCTTAAAGTTCTGAATGAGGTTAACCTTAAAGCTTTGCTGGAATCTCCGGACACAAGTGAAAAAAGCGGCTTAAGAGACAGGGCGATTTTGGAAATGCTTTTTTCAACAGGACTACGGGTGTCGGAACTGGCGCACTTGAATCGCGATACCATTAATCTGGGAAGACGTGAATTCGGAATTATCGGTAAAGGAGGCAAAGAGCGGGTGGTATTTATTTCCGAAACTGCCGCTTCCGCTTTGGAACAATATTTGCAAGCAAGAAAAGATAGTTTTAAACCTCTATTTATCCGTTTTCAGGGTACACAAAATCCTTTGGATAACGGAGAAGCCATGAGATTGACAACGCGTTCAATTGAAAGAATAGTTGAAAAATATGTCAAAAAGCTCGGCCTGTCAGTTAAAGCTACTCCGCATACACTGCGGCATTCTTTTGCAACGGATTTGTTAATAAATGGGGCGGACATACGCAGTGTTCAAGAAATGCTTGGGCATAGCAATATTTCTACCACTCAAATTTATACCCATGTCACTAATGCACACCTTAAAGATGTGCATAAGGCTTTCCATTCAGGTAACAAATAGGTTTATTTCAATCTTAATTTACCCAAGTCCTTAAACACGGAAGTAAGAACAGTTCCTACGACCGAAAGCACGATTGCTCCTAAGATTGCCGGCATCCAGCCATCAATCGTTAATCCTTTGACTACTGCCGCAACTATGAATAAGACCACCGCATTGACCACAAAGGCAAACAGCCCCAATGTGACTACGGTTATCGGTTTTGTTATAAAGTTTAAGACCGGTTTAATAAAAGTATTGACTACTCCCAAGACTATACTGGCTAGAACTGCTGATTGGAGGTCAGCAACATGGAAACCGGGTACGATGTAGGCTGTGGCAAGTAGCGCCATCGCATTTAGAATCAGTGCTACAACAATTTGCAAATTTATCACCTCCTTTCGTATCTATAACTTATTATTGAAATAATAAGTTGAGGTTGTCAATAGATCTGTTAAACTAAAGAGATGGATATAAGATTAAGAAAGCTTATTTTAAAGACAGCTGTGTTTGTTTTCAGCTTAAGTTTGGCTTGGTGGCTTGTTAAGGGCGGTTATTTAAACAATTTGATACTCGCGGTTTTGCCTTTAAAGTTTGTAGCGGAATTTTTGGCAGGGATGCTTTACGTATCATTTTTAACTGCCCCTATATCTATTGCCATGCTTTTGGTTTTGGCAGATGCCAATAACCCAATTCTCACCGCCCTTTTGGCAGGATTTGGTGCGGCATTTGCAGATTTGGTAATAGTTAAATTCTTTAAAGAAAAATTGTCAAAAGACGTTGATTTAATCTCTCGTCAGTTGCGGCTTAAAAAAGCAAATGATTTCTTAATAAAATGGAAACTTGATTTTCTTACTCCTCTTATCGGAGCGATAATTGTGGCTTCTCCCCTACCTGATGAATTAGGATTAATGCTTTTGGGTGCGTCGAAATTAACCTACCCGCAAATTGCGGTTTTGACTTATATTTTAAATACTGCCGGAATACTTTTGATAGTAGTTCCGGCAAACCTACTTTTATGATAACTGGACTCACGCGAAATCAGGCACAGGAAGCTTTAAAAAAATACGGCCCGAATGCCTTGCCGCAAAAAGGCAATGCGTCTACCGCAAAGGTGCTCTTTAGGCAGTTTAATAATCCGCTTTCGTTTCTGCTGATTGCCGCAACCATTCTGTCTTTTGTTATCGGTGACAAACTGGACAGTTTTTTGATCGGGGCGATACTTATCTTTAATGCGGGTTTGGGTTTTTGGCAGGAATATAAAGCCTCTAAAGAAATGGAAGCTTTGCGAAAATTCCAGCTCGCCTTGGCCAGGGTTATTAGAGACGGCAAACAGATGGAAATTCCTTCAACGGAAATTGTGCCGGGTGATCTGGTCATCCTTGAACCTGGAGACATGATTCCCGCAGACGGTAAGATTTTGGAAAGCTACTCCCTTCTGGTAAACGAGTCTGCCTTAACAGGTGAATCTTTGCCCGTTATGAAATCAACCAAGGAGGATGAGAATCTGATATTTTTCGGGACTGCCGTTTCTTCGGGTCGGGGCAAGATTGAAGTTTTGCAAACGGGTTTAAGAACTAAATTTGGCACAATAGCCCAAAATTTGACTCAAATAGAAGCGGAAAAAACGCCTCTTGAAAAAGCCTTAAGTAGTCTAAGTCGCTGGGTCGGCATCTGGGCATTTGGTTTGGCGGCGGCGATTTTTATTTTAAGGTATTTGCAGGGTTTTGAGGTTTCCCAAGTTCTTTTAGGTTCGGTTGCCTTCATGGTGGCAGTTGTGCCGGAAGGTTTGCCGGCGGTGTTAACTCTGGTTCTAGCAATTGGGGTAAGGCGGATGTATAAAAAAAACGCGCTTGTCAGAAAAATGATAGCAGTTGAATCTTTGGGTGTAGCGACTGTGATCGTTACCGATAAGACCGGAACACTTACCAAAAACGAGATGAAGGTGAAAAAGGTTAGTGTTGTGAAAGACAAAATCAAGGACTTGATTGCCTGCGCAGTTTACTGCAATAGCGCTAATTTGATACTCAAAGAAGATGGCGGCGGCTTTGATGTCTTGGGAGATTTCACCGAAGGAGCTTTGCTTCTTTGGGCAAAAGAGAAAGGTGTTGATATAGACTTAGAGAGAAAAGAAGGCAAATTGCTTGAAGAAATTCCCTTTAATCTGGAAAGCAGGAAAATGACTGTTTTTTGGGAAAAAGCAGGTAGAAAAACGGCTTTTACCAAAGGGGCGCCGGAGGTAGTAATTTTGGAGTCAAAACTGTCGGAAAGCCAGCGCCAAAAATGGGATTTGGAATATCAAAAAATGGCCAAAAAGGGACTTCGGGTCTTGGCATTTTCCAAAGACAGAGAATTTCTGGGTTTGATCGGGATAGCTGACGAAGTAAGAGAAGAGGTAAAAGAAGCCATCAGATTATCAGAGCAGGCAGGGATTAAAGTGGTAATGGTGACCGGAGATAATGAATTGACTGCCAAGGCGGTAGGCGAAGAGATAGGACTACTGCAGTCCGGGGATGAAATTTTAACAGGAGCGCAACTTAATGAACTGGCTGAAGAAGATTTAATTAAAAGGATCGGCAAAATAAAAATCTTTGCCAGGATCACTCCAAACGACAAGTTAAGGATTGTTAAAACTTACCAGAAATTGGGAGAGGTAGTGGCGGTAACCGGGGATGGGGTGAATGACGTGTTGGCCCTCAAGCAGGCCGAGGTGGGTGTGGCTATGGGTAAAATCGGCACGGATGTGTCAAAAGAGGCTTCGGATATAGTACTCCTTGATGATAATTTCGCAACTTTAGTTACGGCAGTTGAACAAGGCAGGCTGATCTACAGTAATATTTTGAAGGTGGTTAAATTTTTACTGACCGGAAATTTATCGGAAGCGCTGCTAATTGGTTTGGCGGTAGTTGCCGGTTCACCCACTCCCCTTTTGCCGGCCCAGATTCTCTGGATTAATTTTGTGACGGACGGGTTTCCGGCATTGTCTTTGGGATTCGACAGCCCTTCAGGGCAAATTATGAGAAATCCTCCCCGGCGAAACTCTTCTTTTTTAAGTAAAGAAACCGTAAAATTTCTGATTTCGGGAGGGGTAATCATTGCATCAATATGTCTTGCTGTATTTTATTTAAGCTTGTATTTCTTTGGGTTGCAAACAGCCAGAAGCGCGGTTTTTACGGCCATGGTAGTTTGCCAAATGGTTTTGCCGTTTATAATGAGGCGTCACCATAGTATCCTTTCCAATAAGAAACTGGTAGCTTCGGTTGTTTTGGTCCTTATAATGCAGGTTTTAATCCTAACCCTTCCCCCGCTCAGGACTCTATTTAAGATATAACTTAACAGATTATATGGGTTTGCCGGCAAGGCCGTAGTACATGAGGTCTTTTGCAAAACCAACAGCCTGGATAGGCCAGGTGAGGATTACGCTGTAAAAGCCGGGTGACAGGAAAGATAAAGTCGGCCAGCGGTAATAAACTGCAAAAGAGATTGCAAAAACAAAACCTAGCATGAAGTAAATAATAGCTATAGTAGATATCAATTTTTCTTTGGACATCTTTAATCCAGTCCCTAAGTTTTCTCTTTTGAACAAACTACAGTTGCTGCAACTACTTTTTCACCGGGCCTGACCCTCATTAGTATCACACCCTGTGTCTGCCTTTGCAAGGTAGGTACTTCCTTAAGAGCCATCTTTATAAGCTGTCCCTTAGTTGAGGTTAAAACCAGAATGTCCATTATTTTATCAATTGCTTGGGCTGTGACAATCGGGCCGGTTCTCTCTGTTACCTGGGCCGCCTTGACGCCTTGTCCTCCCCTGCCCTGTTTGCTCCATCCAGAAAATTGTGTCTGTTTGCCCAAACCGTTTTCCATGATGACTAAAAGCTTATCTTCGTTACTCTTGATAATGTTTAATGATACAACCTCGTCTTTGTCGGTTAGTCTAATTCCTCTGACTCCGGAAGTATCCCTGTGGGTTGGTTTGACTTGGGTTTCGCTAAACCTGATGGATTTACCGCTTCTGGAAACAATAATCAAGTCGTCTTTTCCGCTAGTTGTGGATACCCAGCCTAATTCATCTGCTGGATCAAGTTTGATAGCAACAAGGCCGTTTTTGCGGATGTTGGTATATTCTTCCAAAGCGGTTTTTTTGACTGTGCCTTTTTTGGTACACATAAAAAAGTATTTACTGCTTTCCCCTTTTTGGCGGGTGGTTAAAACAGCAGTGACTTTCTCTCCCTGTTCGACATTGATCAGGTTTACAATTGCCTGGCCTTTGGCTGCTCTCTGGGTTTCCGGAATTTCCCAAACTTTAACTTGAAAAACCCGGCCTCTATCTGTAAAAAAGAGGATGCTGTCATGGGTTTGGGTATAAAAGATATGGGAAACCGCATCCAATTCTTTAGTGGCAATACCCATGACACCTTTGCCGCCCCGCTGTTGAGTTCTGAAAGAGTGAGGTGACTGACGTTTGATATAGCCGCCTTCGGTGATGGTGGCAATAGTTACCTCGTTTGGTACCAAATCTTCTTCGCTAAACTGCCCTACTTTTTGTTTATAAACCCGGGTTTTTCTGTCATCTCCGTAGCGCTCTTTAATTTTAATAAGTTCGTCTTTAATGATTTTGAGGATTTTTTCGGGGTGCGCAAGTAAGTCTCCCAAATAGATAATGGTTTCCTGGATCATTTTCAGTTCGTCTTCGATTTTTTGCCGCTCCAAAGCAGCCAAACGTCTAAGTTGCATATCCAAAATAGCCAAAGATTGGATTTCGGTAAGCTTAAATTTACTCATCAGGTTTGTTTTTGCCTCATCCGCATCTTTGGACTTTTTGATTGTTTCAATTACCGCATCAATTGCATCTACCGCAATCTTTAACCCTTCTAAAATATGCTCCCGGGCTTTCGCCTCAGCGAGCTCGAATTCAGAGCGTTTCCTGACAATCTCCTGCCTGTGGTGAATAAACTCTTCCAAGATCCGCTTTAGGGTTAGAAGGTGCGGTACGCCATCGGAAAGGCCTACTAAATTGACATTAAAAACCGACTGCATGGCAGTATATTTATAAAGGCTGTTTAAAATGGATTGGGGTTTGGCGTCCCTTTTTAAATCAAACACGATCCTTACCATTTGTTTTCGGTCGGATTCATCTCGCAGGTCAGAAATGCCGTCTAATTTTTTGTCCTTAACCAGTTCTGCGATTCTAGTAATAAGTGTAGCCTTGTTAACTTGGTATGGAAGTTCGGAGACAATAATTTGCATTTTTCCTGCAGGTGTTTCATCAATTTCCGCTTTGGCTCGCATGACAATCCGTCCCTTTCCGGTTGCATAAGCTGCGAGGATTTCTGTTTGGTCATAGATAGAAGCACCGGTGGGAAAATCAGGACCTTTAATAAATTCTAAAAGATTTTCAATAGTTGCATCCGGGTGATCTATCATGTAAACCAGCGCGTTGCAGACCTCCCCCAAATTATGGGGGGGTATTTGGGTGGCCATGCCAACTGCAATGCCGGAAGCACCATTTAACAACAGATTAGGGATAACAGATGGTAGTAGCACAGGTTCTTGGGTGGTACCGGAATAGTTGTCGATAAAATTGACGGTATTTTTATTAATATCCCGGAGTAATTCTTCTGAAATTGCCGATAGTCTGGCTTCGGTATAACGCATGGCTGCAGGGCTATCTCCGTCAATTGAGCCGAAGTTTCCCTGTCCGTCAATCAGCATGTATTTCATGGAAAAGTTCTGTGCCATCCTGACCATGGCTTCATAAACTGGCGCATCACCATGAGGGTGGAAATTTTTCAAAACTTCTCCGACAACTGCGGCGGATTTTTGAAAACGGCTTGTATGATGTAAGCCTTGTTGAGACATGGCGTAAATGATTCTTCTCTGGACGGGTTTTAGGCCGTCGCGGACATCGGGGAGTGCCCGGGAGACAATGACGGACATGGCATAATCCAGATAGGATTTTTGCATTTCTTCAATAATTGGGGCTGGTTGGATTTTGCCGATGTTAGACATATTTGGGAAATAAAAAAAGGCTTTTTAGCCATCTAAATTATACCTTTTTTGCTTCCCAAAAGGCAAGGTCTTTTTATATTTGACTCAGGTGTTATAATAAGTAATTATGAGCCTATTACGAGAAGCTGCTGTAGAAGTAGATAAAGCAGCAGAAAGACAAAGAGCAGTTGATAGTGCTGTTGGTGTTTGCCAAAATCTTCGTTCGAAATGTGTAGATTTACTTATAGATAATGGAGCAAGAGAGAGAACTTGGCTTCGCCTAGCCGTTTTGCCTTATTTCATGATTGCTTATCGTTCTTCCCCGGGAGAGGCACTGGATAGGGTGCGGCTAGATGGTAGTGTCACCAAAACTGTGAGAGAAAGAGAAGTACAAGTCGGGGTTTCCATATATAGTACTGTAGCAGATCCAAAAAAAGGAACGATCACTGTAGAAGCAGAAAGATCAAGAACTCGTTTGCGATTAAGGCAAGATTCTCAAGATGCTGCTGTTGAATGTCGATATTCCTCGTTAATGCAGCCTGATTATTGGTTTCCCCTTAATTGTAATCAAGAGACTGATAAGTTTTGCGCTGCGGTTGATGATTGTAAGACGGTTATTGACCTTTTCAGAAAATAAAACTATCTTCCTTAATTCTTAAAAAGTAAGTCTTATTATATTATCCAATAGTTTTGGAAAGGTAATTCCTGCGGATTGGGCGGATTTGGGGAATAAAGATTTTGAAGTCAGACCTGGAATGGTATTTATTTCCAAAACATATGGCATATTACCCGAGATTATAAAGTCTATCCGGGAGTAAGGACCAAGGTCTAATTTTTGGTGGATTTGCAGAGCAATTTTTTGAACGAGTTTTTTTAGCTTTTGCGAAAGTGACGGCGCATTTATAATTTCTTTTGTTTCCCCGGAATATTTATTTTTATAATCAAACCAGCCCCCGTTTGGCGGGATTATTTCTATAACAGGTAAAGCCTCATTATTTAATATGGCCACTGTTACTTCTGTTCCCGGGATATATCTTTCTACAAAAAGCGGCAAGTCAGATTTTAATAATCTCTTAGTTTTTTTGAGATCTTTTTTAGAGTTTAAAATTACCACTTCTTTTGAAGATCCTCCGGTGGAACTTTTCAAAACAGAGGGAAAACCAAATTTGATAATGTCTTTTTGATTTGAGATTTTGCTCCAGAGTGGAGTAAGAATATTATTTTCTTTGCAGAATTTTTTAAAAGGAATTTTGTACCAGCCTTTTTTAAAGCCTTTCCAACTACCTCCGACAAATGGAATCCCTAATACGCTTAAAGATTTTTGAAGCTCTCCTCCCTCCCCTTCTTCGCCGTGGACTACCGGAAAAACTACATCAAAATTTTTAACGAGATTTTTGGTGATTTTCCCGGATTTCAGATCATAAAGTTTTACTCTGTGGCCTGATTTTTCAAGCCCTTTTCTGACTTCCTCTGCCGACATTAAGGAAATCCGCCGCTCTGAAGTTGTTCCGCCTGTCACAATATAAATTCTCACTTATAATTTCAACCAGCCCTCTGCTTTTATAAATTCTCTAAATTTTTTCATTGCCAGCTTTGTTATTTTGCCGACTTTGCCACAACCTACTGCATGACTTCCAATTTTAACCACCGGAACAATTTCACTGTTACTTTTGGTAATAAAAACTTCCTCGGCTTTGTACAATTCTTC
>JAHIUE010000004.1 GCA_018817205.1 Patescibacteria group bacterium
AACCTGCCATCTGATACTGCAGTTAACATAAGCGGCAAAGTTGTTTCCAGTCCCGGCACTCCATACATCGGCTTTTCACCTTGCTTTTCTTCTTTTGTGTGCGGTGCATGATCAGAACCGATCATATCAATGATCTCATCTGTTATTCCCTGCCATAAGGCATTTTGGTCTTCATAGCTTGCAAGAGGTGGTTTCATCATCCCAAATCCGCCCAACCTTTTTACATCCTCATCTGTCAAAAATAAATGATGAGGGGTGACTTCACAGGTAATATTCATTCCTGCCTCTTTGGCAGTTTTGATTTGTTCGATTTCGCTTGCCAAAGAAACATGGGCAACATGCAACTTATTGTTGTATTTTTTAGCCAAAGCAATTGCCCGGGTTAAAGTATCCCCTTCCGCATGGACTATGACTGGTTTATTTTTTGGCCAGCTGGAAAAAATCTCTGCCAAAACTTCATCATTTTCAATCAATAAGTCTCCGGTTGTCTGGTTCATATAAACTTTTAATCCGTATACTTTATCTTTTATTTCCGGAAAATATTGAATGCTTTCTTTGCTTGCCCCGAAATGAAATCCCACATCAGCGTAAATTCTCTCTTTTGCCAGATCCATTTTTTGCTGCAGCGCCTCCGGTGTTATTGTTGATATAGGATTATTGGGCATATCCAGAACTTGGGTGTATCCGCCTGCAATAGCTGCTTTTGTGCCTGTTCCAAAGTCTTCTTTCTGGGTTGCTCCCGGCTCCCGTAGATGCACATGAGTATCAATAAGTCCAGGGAGTTGAATTATTTTTGACATTTGCAACTATTCTAGCACAACCTTCCCATCCTCTATCCGTAAAATTCTTGCTGAATCTAAAAATTTTTGGGGAATATTCTCAAGTTCCACTGTGGCAATTATTGTTTGTTGTTTTGAAACTATTTCCACCACATGGGCCCTGTGAGATGCATCAAGTTCCGAAAAAACATCATCAAGTAAGAGTATCGGCCTTTTGTCTAAAATTTTAGCCATATACTCAAGTTGCGCCAGCTTAAAAGCCAAAGTGCCGGTTCTTTGCTCTCCGCGGGATCCAAAATGAGCCAGGTTCCTGCCTAATGTGACTATGTCAAAATCATCCCTATGAGGCCCGATCAAAGTTGCCGCAGCAGCCACTTCCCGACCATTTGTTTCAGCCAATCTTTCACAACTTATTTCGCTCTGTTTGTATTCAAACCTGTATTCCCCCAATGATGTTTCCAACTCATTAATAAAATCAAAGAATGCTTTCCGCTTGACGCTTACCGCTTTCCCCTTATCTACCAGCTCCCCTGTCCAATAATCCAACTCATTCGATTTACCTTGCCCTTCTCTAATTTTTTTTAAAACTCTGTTTCTGGCAGTCAAGAATTGCTCGTATAAAGTTAGGGCTTTTTTATAACCGGCGTCGATCTGGGCCAGGCTTAAATCTAAATGCCATCTGCGCAAGCTAGGCGGCCCTGTCACCAAATTGATATCAGCAGGGTAAAAAATTACTGCCGGCAAATTCCCGATAAAATCTATTGTCCTCCGGGCTATTCCGTTTACCAAAACCTTTTTCCTGAATTTTACATCATTTGTTTGTCGGTTGATAATTACCAGAAGTTCTGTTTCTCCGCCATTTTCGACAAATCCCTCAACTTTGGCAAACTCACTATCTTTTTTTATCAGCTCATCTTCTGTTTCAGCCCGCAAAGATTTTGTAGTAGAAAGAAGATATATTGCCTCCAAAAGATTGGATTTCCCGGATGCATTATTGCCAACCAAAATAGTAGGGCGGTCGTCAAAATTCAGCTCAAGATGTAAGTAATTCCTGAAGTTGGTTAAATTAAGTTGTTTTAGAAACATTCCTATTTTTCTTCCCAGTGTCCCAATCCTAAGAATTCCCTAACCCTGTAAGACAACTCTTTTTTCCTGAAAAATAAACTTGGTTTTAATCCAAATAATCCTGCCAGTATTATAACTATCCCTAATCCAATAAAGATTGGGGCTGTGCCAAAAAGATCAGCCAAAACTCCGGAAAGTAAAATCGGCACTAAAGATAATCCATACATTACCACCCCGAGTACCGAAAAAACCTTAGCCCTATCTTTTTCAGGAGCATTTTGCTGTAAAACCGTTTGAGATGGAACTAAAATGGAAACTACTGCAATCCCCAGCAGGAACGATCCTATCATAAGCATTTGGCTTAAAGATGGCTGGTAGAAAAATGCCTGCGGCATCGGATGCCCAAAATAACGAATAGCCGGCGAAATAATCGGTGCAATGCCTACAATGAATGCCATCAGTCCCGCAAATAAAATTGACCATGAAACTAAACTTCTTTTAACCATCTTGATTCCAAACCTGCCTAAAATAAGTCCCCCAGTCACAATCCCCAACCCTAATGGAATGACCAAAACATAAGATGCATCTGTGGCTTTAATATGCAGGGATCTTTCCAAGAAGCCCGGGACCAGTACTGCCACAATACCTATCCCCATCTGAACCCCTGCCAAAATTATAATTGATGTCAAAACCGGAAGTTTTCCCCTGATCAGGCGGATAGTTTCCATAATCTCAATAAGCCCAATTTCCCAAATCTTCCCGTATTTCTTCTTTGAAAGCGCGGCAATCAATCTTTGTCCTTGTGCATCGGGTAAAGCTGTAATAGAAGGAAATGCCAAAGATAATAAAAATGCAAAGGTCAAAGCGATTCCTTCCAATCCAAATACCCAGTTTATGCCTAAATGGGCAAGAAGCGGTCCTGCCAAACCAAAACCAACAAGGAATGCGCTGTAGAGTGTAGCGGAGAATATGGAATTGGCAGTAATCAGTTGGTTCCGTTTTACCACAATCGGTATGGCCGAAGCTTCGGCCAGAGCATAAAAATTACCTAGAGCATTTACCAAAAAAGTGATTGCAAAAATTGCCAAAAGGTTCATTTTGAAAAAAATCAGGCTGAAAAAGCAAAGGGCTAAAAAGAAATTAATTACCATAATAATTTTTCTGCGGTCAATAATATCCACCAAAACTCCGGCAAACAGACCCAAAAGAACCGGCGGAAGATAAATTGAAAACAGCAGCGCGGAAACGGCAGTGTTACTGTCTGTCATTTTAAAAACCCAAATAATCAGGGCAAAATTTAAGGAGTTAAAAGACAGCTGAACCAGAATTTGGTTAATCCATAAATTCAAAAATCCGCGGTTTGCAATAACCGAGGCAAAAGTAGATTTTTCTCTCATACAGCAAACTATTATACTACCTATTTTTGGCAATTAGGACAAAAGTATGTGCCGCGGCCTGCAAGGGAAATCTTTTTAATTTCCGTGCCGCAGACTTTACAAGAATGGTGATCTAATCCGTAGACTTTCGCATAGTCCAAAAAATAGCCTTTGCGGCCTTCTGGGTCTACAAAATGCGCCAGAGTTGAACCACCATGCTTGATACCTGTTTCAAGAGCCTTTTTAATCCCTTTATAAACATTTTTAAATTCAATATCGGTTAAACTTGAAACTTTTCTTCTAGGATCAAGTTTAGCATTAAACATGGCCTCATTAGAATAAATATTGCCAACTCCTGAAACCACAGACTGATCCATAATAGCCGCTTTTACAGACATGCTTTTATGCCTTAATAGGTTTTGTTTCAAGATTTGCCATGTAAATTCTTTTTCTAGCGGCTCCGGTCCTAAGTTTTTTAGATCCTTCGCTTCGCTCAGGATGACACTTCGTGTCACTTTTATCCAGCCAAACCTCCGCTGGTCATTAAAATAAAGATGTGAACCGCTCGCCTCGCTTCGCGGGCGAAGCGGGTCTGAAAAACTAAAAATTACTCTGGTATGCGTATTCGGCATTTTTCCCAACATATCTTCTGTCGGATGGCCACCAATAAACCTTTCCCCTTCACCCTTTCCGCTTTCCCCTTGCCATATTATTTGCCCGGTCATTTTTAAATGAAAAAGCAAGATTAATTGTCTACCGTCTTCAGTCTTCCGTCTTCCGCTTTCTGCGGTAGTCGGTAGTCGGTTAGCAGTAGACTGGCCTGCGAGGTCTACACCAAGCAGTTTCCCTTTTCGCCAAATTTTGAGTATCTTTTGTCCACTAGCTAAATTAGGATTTCCAATGAAAGATTTAGGAGAAAGGATTTGAATTTTTTGGATCTTTAACCCGATAATTTTCTTCTGTAAACTTAGTTTGATTGTTTCTATTTCAGGAAGCTCCGGCATGAGGTTATTTTATCACTAAAGGATGAGCAATTATTCAAGCCCTATTCTTCTGAGTGGTTCCACTACTAGACCTCTTAAAACTCCTTCGAGCACGGTCGGTTGCCTAACGCCTAGTTCAGCAGCGAGGACTTCAGCATCACCATCCTTCTCCGAAGTCTGACCGCGATCCTTTGGAGTTGAAACAACAGGCTCTAATTCCGGACCTTTTTTCACCATATTATTACAATACTTACTTTTCCCCTATTTTTCAACTATCTTCTGTTCTCCTCTGCTATACTCAAAATATGCTGAATGAAAATTTCATCATATTGATCTAGCTCTAGAGACTTTTTGGCATCTTTCCAAAAATGCTTGTTGGGCAATATGGATATTTTCTTCTTTTCCTGCCCAAACTTGAAGAGGTTCTACCTGAAGAGCCCGGCCAAAAGAGAAAGACAATTGCCATGGGCCGTTGATCTTACAGATGGCTGCCAGATTTTCCGTAGCCTGATCAGGAGTCTGCCCGCCTGATAAAAATACAATTCCGGGAACTTCTTTTGGTACCACTTCGTTGAAAGTTTCAATTGTGGCATGGGCTACCTCCTCCGGAGTATCTTGATGAGAATTATCCTGACCGCTGGTTGTCATATTGGTCTTTAATAATAACCCTGCCAAATCTACCTCACTGGCTTTAATTTTTTCAAATACTTTAGTTAAAACTCGCGAGGTAATCTCTTGACATTTAACTAGATTGTGCTCGCCATCCCTTAGTATTTCAGGCTCAATAATCGGCACTAACCCTGCCTGTTGAGATAAAACGGCAAATTTAGACAACACTTCGGCGTTTCCATCCACAAAATCCAAAGACGCTTCCTCAACCTTAGTTACTACTCGCCATTTAGTAAATTTTGCTCCCATTTTTTTATACTCAGCCAACCCTCTTTCTAAACCATTCAGGCCATTATTTACCCGCCAGTCCCCTTTATCCACTTTTATCCCGGGCAAAATCCCTTTGCTTTCCAGGTATTTAGGAACCGAGACTCCGTCTATTTCCTGTCTGATTGTTTCATCAAATAAAATCACGCCAGATAGAAATTCCTCAATCCCCGGAGTTGTAAAAAGCATTTTTCTGTAGGCTAGATTAGTTTCGGGATTTGACTGGGTACCAATTTTATCAAACCTTTTTTGAATGGTTTTAGTTGACTCATCAGCAGCCAAAATGCCTTTTTTGGAAGCTACTAAACTCTTAGCAATATCTTGTAATTTGGTTATATTCATTTCTTAATTATCTTATCATTTTCCTTTATATTCTTCTCCACCAGTTCCAAAATTTCTTTTTTGAATCTAACTTTCCCAAACTTTTCGGCATTTTCTCTTAAAACTTCAACTTTAAACTTGTCTTCCTTAAATTCTCTTAAAGCCTCTGTTAGACTCTCTACTGTTACCATTCCAGGACTCCCATACAAAATACCTGTTTCCCCATCTATTACTGTTTCCAAATACCCCCCGGAGGCAGGGGCAATAACAGGCGTACCTGCGGCTTGGGCTTCAACAGAGGTAATGCCAAAATCCTCATCTTCAGCTGCTGTTACTAAGGCCTTAGCTCCAGCATAAAGTTCAGGTAGCTCTTCATCAGAAACAAACCCTAACAATTCAATATTTTTGAATTGAAAATTAGAAATTAGAAATTGAAAATTAGAGAACTCCGATCCACTACCAACTATTTTCAGTGGTAATCCTAATTTTCCACAAGCCATTATGACCGTGTCCACTCCTTTCCCCCTGACTAGTCGACTCACTACTAAAAAGTAATCGCGTTTTTTTCTGAACTCTGAACTCTGAATTCTGAATTCTTTAGTGTCCACTGGAGGATAAATTACTACCGAATCTCTTCTGTAAAACTTTTTAATCCTGTTGGCAACGTTTTTTGAATTGGCAACCAGGATATCCGGTCTTTGACTGACTTCAAAATCATAAATTCTCATAAAATGATTTATTATTTCCCCGCCGATCCTTGTCCACCAGTGTTTTTTGTAATTGAATGAGGTGACATAACCATATAAAAACCTGGGTGGAGTATGTATGTAACTGATGTGTAAAGTTTCCGGTTTGGTGATGACTGATTTAGCCAAATGCGTTGCAGAAGAGGATGAAATCACCAAGTCATAATCCGATAAATCAAAGCTTTCAAACATCATCGGCCCAAATATGCGAAAAGGTGACAGTAGCCTGTTTGCAAAAGGAAACTTCTGAAACCAGGAAGTCCTGATATCCCATCCGGCAAACTTCTTGCCGTTTTCCCCTAACCTTTTAAGGTTGCAGTAGGCCGTATAAAGGGGGACTTTGGGATATATCTCGTGCAAAACCTCCAAAACCCGTTCAGCTCCGCCATATTCCCTTAAATAATCATGGACAAGGGCAACTTTCATTTAACCATTGTATCAGAAGTTTCCCACATACGTTGTTTTTTTCTCACAATCATTTCTAGCCATGCCTCGATCCTGGTAATAAGACCTGCTACTCCTGCACCTACATCCATTTGTACTCTCAAGTATGGTATTTTTGATCTGGCCAATATTTTATCCACAATCTCGGCAATCGCAACCGACGGAGAACAATTAAAAGGATAAATTTCCAAAATACCATCATACTCTCCAGTCTTAGTTTGTCGCTCGGCTAAAGCCACTATATCTTTGGCATGCCCCCCCGGATCATACATTAATCCACCGGCTGCCGCTTCTTCCGCAGTTATATCTCTTCTAAAGGGATTTATTTGACTCAAAGCAAATTTAGCAAGTCTTTTCCAATCTAATCTAAATCGCGGAGTATAATGATGCAACCCCACTTCCCTTTTAAAATAGAATCCACGCTTTAGTAATTCTGCACCCAGATTATGCGAAGGATATCTCATTAATTCTTCACAGTGGAAAATTTCCCCTGTGATAGCAACTACACCTATTGGTTCTTCTCTAATCTTTCTAAAGCTTTCAACTTTCTCAAGATGCTTGACAAATTCCTCTTCCAACTTTGAATTAGTTAAATCCAAGGATGCTGCTTGATGCTTCGCTTCAACTAAAATCTTTTCCGGAGCATAATAATCTTCCGCCAGACTTTGGTTATATCTTACTCTATCCTCGAATTTTTCAACCATATCCAATCGCTCAATTGCCTCATTTAATATTTTTATTATTCCGAAGCGGTTTCTACCAGTCATATGCGAAAGATCTGAAATCAATTGCCATATTCCCGGCAAAGATTCATGTACTGCATAAAAATCAAAATCTTTATGTAAGTTTTGAGAAGAATCCCTAAGAATAAGTTCTCCCAATGCGCCATAACAACGCTCCCTGCAATACCCCGAACTGCGATGAGTCATAAGAAATTCATAAAAGTCACCACAGGTTTGACTCTGTACACTAGCGAACTCATCAAGCGCCTGCAAGAAATAGCCTTGCGTATCTTTAAAAGGATTGCAAATTGTTTGCGGAGAATCTAAAACTCCTCTCTCGATTATTCGGTCATTAATAGGTGAAGGCAGGATCGAATTTTGGTCCCCTCCATATTCCCGTTTAAACCGAGCTAATGTTAATATACCCAATCTTCCTGCAAAATATTCTATTGCTACCTCAACATTTCCTAAAGGAGGATATATTAAAACGGGTCTTGCGCCAGGAGTATGTTCTAAGCGGCGATAGAGATTCACTCCATGGACATATTGTTTTATATCATCCGGATCAAACACCGGGTAACCCGGATCTAATCTTTGCTCAATTTTCATGGAGGCTATTATAACAGTTTATAGGCTCTTGGCAATTTCTATCAACTCTTCAAATGAAAGCTTGGTGGACTTGGAATCAGGGGCAGAAGCCGAACCGCAAAGAATCATATGATGGGACTGGTGTAAAAACCAGGAAGCCTCCGGGTCTAAACTTTTTAACTTTTTAAAAATAGGTTCCAGGTCAATCTTGAAAGATGGGGTGAAAAATTGGACCGACTGATGTTTTGAATGGTATATGATAAACAAATCCCCTCCTTGCCTTTTGCAAAATTCCCTGTCTATGTTTTCCGAAACGACCGCATAAGACTTGCCGAATTTTGAATCAAACTCCACTTTTTTATCCCAATCTTTCAGGCTGTGCTGTTCCCTTTTTAATACCGATAGAATTCTATTTAAAATTTCTATTCCCAAATTAACTGATTTTTGGCAGCTTTCAGGATTGCTGTCCTTGCACCTGATAAAAGACTGAACGCTAAATTCGGAAAACTCAGTTTCCGGCGCTTTCCCCGTATCAATCAACTGGTTCCATTCAACCAGTACATCTAAAGCTTTCCGGGTAATCTCATCATCCGGTATAAACCCTTCTTTTTTTAAGTACTCATAGACCAGAGTTCCTGCGCAGGTCATGAGTCCTTCTTTGTGCTCATCGAATTCACCTCCACCTGTGCCTAAAAATATTTTTTCTTTATTTTCCTCTTTGGCTGCCAGATTATGCGAGGCTGAAACAAATTCTATCTTTGCATCGCCAAATTCAGGATGAAATCTTTTAAAAAACCAGATTGAGGCAATGTCGTCCAAATGCGGGTTTATATGAGTTACTAATATTTTCATATGATATGATGGAAAGTATACCATGATACTCTTTAAAAAACTTGCTTTTGCGCCTTTATTTTTGATAACTTTCGCCGTACTTCTTTATCAACTTATTCCTCTTTTGAAATCTTATGATCTGATTTTCTCGCCGAACTTGGACACTCTAGCTCAACTTATCATAGTTTCCATTCTTTTTATTGCTTCTGCTTCCCTGTTTGTGATTTTTGTAACGCTTGCCCAAAATTGGAAAATGGCATTGCCGGTTGGGGTAATTGCAGCAGCTGAAACTTTAGTATTTTTAAACCTATCTTCGGCTTTGATATTTGTTGTAGGAATATTGGCAAGCATAAGTTTAATTGTGGTAATTTTGGATTCAACTTTTGGAAGCTATCTTAATTTTCAACCCGGAAAAGTCTTGGGGCCTTCTGTCAAACTTTTATCAATGCTTTTAATTTTATCTTTTTGTGTGGTTTATTTTTTTGCAGTTACCAAAATTATTACCCAAAAC
>JAHIUE010000037.1 GCA_018817205.1 Patescibacteria group bacterium
ACTCCTCTTGTTTTTTCAACTACAACGGCTTCTATTACTTCTCCTTTTTTCCATCCTTGCAGTTTATATCCTGTTTCATTTAAAAGCTCCTCCATAGTTTGAGGCTCAGGTTTCTTAGAAACTTTTGTCCTTTTTGATTTTACTGATTGTTTTTTTATCACTCACAAATACCTCCTTTTTTTATTAAAGCTTAAAGATAATTGCTTTGCAATGATATCTTTTAAGTTTTATTCTCAAATCTTTCGACCTTGACCTATTTTCGCAATCCGTTGCCAGATTACTATCGTCGGCGCTGAAATGTTTTACGACTCTGTTCGGAATGGCCCTCCTCCGCTCTTCACTTCGTTCAGAGCTTCGGAAGGGTAGTCCTTCCGCAGCTCCTTGCGAAGCAAGGAGCGAAGGAGGAGAAAAGGTAGTTCCATTTCGCTCTAAAGATCGAAAGATTTCAAAATAAAATATTAAGTTGCTTTTAAATTAGCGCACTCAAAAGCGAATAGAATTGTTACTTACAAAATAGGTACTCTCTTGATCTATTAGTACTGGTCAGCTAAACAAATTACTTTGCTTACACTTCCAGCCTATCAACCAGATAATCTCTCTGGGATCTTTCCTCCGATGTAACATCGGAGAGGGATACCTAATCTTGAGATAGGCTTCCCGCTTATATGCTTTCAGCGGTTATCCCGAAGGAATGTAGCTACCCAGCGATGCGCCTGACGGCGACAACTGGTACACTAGGGATTCCCTCAACCAGGTCCTCTCGTACTATGGTCAACTTCTCTCAAGTATCCAACGGTTACTGCGGATAGAGGCCGAACTGTCTCACGCATGTTATCCATTATTACTAATGGCACAGACTATACCTTCACCCTTCTCTTGCAAACAATAAAGTTAGGGGTCGACGTATTATAGAAACCATAATTTTTCCTTAATAAAGGAGAAGTTTCTATCTTTCTTAAAAAGATCAGTCGTTACGGGGACAAAAGGTCTTTTGACTTTAGATACTCTTCTACTTCTTTTGAAGTATGTTTACGTTTTTTAGAGTAATTAAAATGAGCGCACTTATCAACCTGCTTAGCCAAAGTTAGCAATTGCTTGGGAGTATAAGATCTCCCTCCCTCTGGTGCTTGGTTAATAACATTTATTGCTATTCTTGCTTGTTTCTTTTTCAGTATAAAATAAGGAAAAAGAAGCTTTAAGGTTTCCCTAACTGGATTAAGTCCAACGATAGTGTATTCACAAACACCATCCTTTCGTTTTCTAAGATATCCATATTTGAGCTTAGTTTTCAACCAGACAAGAAACTTTTCTTTCGTATCTTTTTGGTAAAAAACAATACTTGCTCTTATTTGATAGCCTAAAACATAATCATGTCTTCTAATTAATTGAAGCATGATACAACCATCTCCATCAAGAAAACCTGCAATATAAGCCAATTGAATTTTATTCAACCGTCTAAGTCGCTTTTTAGCGACTAAAGCTTTTTGCTCATTAGTCATAGGACATTTTGTCTTCCCTCGGTGTTGCCCTTGAAAGAGTTCGGTCAACTTTCAATAGGGTTTCTCCGATATGAGTCGATACTAGCATACCACATTTCTGTGATGCAACGCAATGTAATTTACGTTCTGAACCCAGCTCACGTAGCGCTTTAATGGGCGAACAGACCAACCCTTGGGAGCTTCTTCACCCCCAGGATGCGCTGAGCCGACCATGTGTTCCCCACTATTACTAGCGGCATGGACTATATCATCATCCCAATGTTACATCGGGAGCCTGGCGTATAATACTATTTATAAATTTCTTGCTTTTTGGCAAGAGAAAATAATATTTCAGTTTAAAACTTCAGTCTCTACGGGGTCCCGCATTTATGCGGGACTTCCCTCGGTATTGCCCCTCAGACATTACGTCAAAGTAGGGTTTCACCGATATTAGCCAGATTATTCGATCTCGATTGCTCGAGAAAGCGACATTCTTTTTTTTAGTTTATCGAGGTAGCGATCCGCGCCGTCGCTATGGACGCTTGGGCGCGACTACTCTGTTATCCCCGCGGTAGCTTTTATCCGATAAGCCCTGTGCCTTCCATAAAGCATCAGGGGATCACTAAGACCTGCTTTCGCACCTGCTTGACTTGTATGTCTCACAGTTAAGCTGGCTTTTGCCTTTATACTTACAGCTCCATTTCCATCGGAGCTAAGCCAACCTTTGTACGCTTGCGTTACTTTTTGGCAAGCGACCGCCCCAGTCAAACTACCCACCAAACAATGTCCTCCTTACCGTTTTCAGATAAGATAAGTTAGGTATAAACAACAAAAAGAGAGGTGTTTCATTGGCCCCCGATGTAACATCGGGGTCCCTCCTACACTAAACAATTTTGCAATTTAGACCAATGTCAGGCTGTAGTAAAGCTCGACGGGGTCTTTTTGTCCTGCAGTAACTAGGCCGCATCTTCACGGCCATTTCAATTTCACCGAGTGAGGGTTCAAGACAGTTTTCTGCTCGTTAAACCATTCGTGCAGGTCGGAACTTACCCGACAAGGGACTTCGCTACCGTAGAACAGTTATAGTTACTGCTGCCGTTCACCGGGGCTTCAGTTGTCAGCTTGTCCTGTAAACAGGAGTCACCAACTTCTTTAACCTTCCGGCACTGGGCAGGCATCAGCCCATATACCTCCTCTTTGGAGTTTGCATAGACTTGTGTTTTAGATAAACAGTCGACAGAAAATCTTTCGCTGCGGTCCGACGTAACGTCGGACAAGGCATCTTGCGAACTTACGCCTAGCTAATTTGCCGAGTTCCTTAAACCCCCTTCTCTCGCTGACCTTGGTATTCTCTACCAGCCCACCTGTGTCGGTTTGTGGTACGGTTGATAATAATTCTAATTGCGAACCTTTTCCTGAAAACTAAAAATCACTGAATCGCCTTTGCTTAACGCTCAGGCTCTCATTTGCTACTTGAATTTAGCGCTCTGACGGATTTTCCTATCAAAGCATCCTTATAGCTTAGACAAAGCATCTTCATCAGCTTTGCTCAGTTATTCTGATTTCGTCAATCCCCAACTCAAAACGAATTATTAACAGTAGTCGAATATAAACGACTTGTCCATCGGCTACTCCCGCACTATACGGGACTTACCTTAGGACCGACTAACCCCCCGCCAACGAATGTTGCGGGGGAAACCTTGGGCATTCGGTCGTCCGAATTCTCATCGGACTTTCGCTACTCATACCGGCATTCTCACTCCCATACGCTCCAGTTTAGCTTCCGCCTTAACCTTCACCGCCTATGGGACGCTCCCCTACCATCCTGCATAAATGCAGGATCTCTGTCTTCGGTGCTCTTCTTAAGCCCCGATAAATCTTTGGCGCAAAATCCCTCAACTAGTGAGCTGTTACGCTTTCTTTAAAGGATGACTGCTTCTAAGCCAACCTCCTAGCTGTCTGTGGAACTTCACTTCCTTTCACACTTAGAAAAAACTTAGGGACCTTAGACAAGAGTCTGGGATGTTTCCCTTTCGCCTTATCAGCTTAGCCCGATAAGACTGACTGCCCTTTAACCACCAAAGAATTCGGAGTTTGATTGAATGCGAGATCTTTCGACCCCACATCCATTCAGTGCTCTACCTCTCTGGCTTCTAATAAAGGACGCTATACCTAAATATATTTCGGGGAGAACCAGCTATCTCCGTGCTCGATTGGCATATTACCGCTAACCACAAGTCATCCAAGCCACTTGCAGCTGACACTGGTTCGGGCCTCCTTCACACATTTCTGTGGAGATCACCCTGCTCATGGTTAGATCGCACGGTTTCGGGTCTGCTTTTTTCTACTTGAAATCGCCCTATTAGGACTCGCTTTCGCTGCGCTTACGCCACATAATGGCTTAAACTAATTAGAAAAAAACAACTCGCCGGTTCATTCTTCAATAGGCACGCCATCAGTCCGATGTAACATCGGACCTTTGACTGTTTGTTAGCAAACAATTTCAGGTACTATTTCACTCCCTTTTCACGGGGACTTTTCACCTTTCCCTCACGGTACTAGTTCACTATCGGTCTGATTGAGTATTTAGTCTTGGAGCATGGTCGCCCCAGCTTCCCACAAAAGTTACCGTCTTTCATGGTACTCAGGATACTCCTAGAAACATTTCAAGATTTCGCTTACAGGGCTTTCACCTTCTTTGGCACCCCACTCCAGAGGTTTCTGCTATCTTTGGTATTTCATATTGGAGTCCTACAACCCCAGAATAAATCTGGTTTGGACTTTTCCGCTTTCGCTCGCCGCTACTTACGGAATCTCTTCGATTTTTTTTCTCTGCCTTACTAAGATGTTTCAGTTCAGGCAATTCCCCTCCTGACAAGTCAGGACAATGCGGTTCCCCACATTAGGTTTCCCTATTCGGACACTATCGGATCACAGGTTGTTTGACACCTTCCCGACAAGTTTCGTCGTCATACTACGTCCTTCTTCGGCTCAATCAGCCAAGGCATCCATTGTTTGCTTTATTTGAGTAGCCCACTCTGTAAAATTTACAATTCTATTCACTTTTCAATGAGCTAATCTTTGACTTGTTAGAAAAACAAGAGCCTAAAAACAAAACTTTGTTTCCAGATTTCTATTTTCCTGTTTCTTGTGGACCGTAGGAGAGTTGAACTCCTGACCTCCACTATGCAAAAGTGGCGCTCTACCAACTGAGCTAACGGCCCAGATTCTAACGTTTATTATTTTTCAAAACTAGCAATTTCTTCTTTAAGATTATTAATGTATGCCTGTTGTATTTTTATCTTAAGGTCTGCAGCCTCACCAGCAGCATCTTCATGTCTAACTCCCCTGAAGTTACTCAAAAGCTTAGTTAGCTTTTTTTCAGCCTCATTTCTTTTTTCAACTAGCTCTTTATATTTCTCTTTCATTTTGTGTTCTAAAATTAAAAAACCACCTAAAGGCGGCTTATTCCTTAAGAAGAAAAAATAGGCAATTTTAAGTTTTACAGAAAATACATCCGCTTAGACTTAAAATTAGAAAATTTTTTATCATAATTTATTCTTCTCTAAAGATTACCTTTAGTGAAGTAATTTTATCAATGATCTCACCTTTTGTCAACCAATCAGGAAAATTACAAAATAAGAGCAAAGCCAAGAAGAAGAAATAAACTACCAATTGCAATAAAGACTATTGTATTTTCAATAACTCCACTTACTGGAACATCCTGCCCTCCAACATCCACTGTCAAAGTGGGGGTATTTGTTGAAGCACTTGCTCCTCCCGATCCAGGAACAGGAGTAGGCGTAAGTGTAGGTGTTAAAGTTGGTGTGTTGGTAGGAGTATCTACTCCTCCCGATCCAGGAACAGGAGTAGGCGTAAGTGTAGGCGTATTTGTTGGCTCTGCAGGAATTGGTGTTAAAGTTGGTGTGTTGGTAGGAGCAACTCCCTCATCAGAAACAGTATATGTTCCCAAAAGCGTACCATTTATCGCATCTGGAAGAAGTAGAATATCTTGGTTAGTCGCTTTATCAAGCACATTACTAATCGTTGGGTGAAAGTTTATTGCTACAGGATCAGCTGGAGCAGAAGAAGCTGAAAAAGTAAGAGTTGCAAGTTGAGTGTCAACTGAATTACTGTACCCTGCAGTATCCATTATTGCGCAACCTAAATTTATTTCAGCCACATTCTCCTCATAAGTAAAAGTGTTAACCTGACACCCAAAACCAATAGTAGGAGAAACTGTAAAAGGCCTACTTCCATCTAAAACAGGCCTTACTGTTGGTTCTTCTCCTGAATAATTATAGTAAAGTCTTATTGCTATTCCACTTATAACTCTTCCTTCTGTGTTTAGATTCAAGGAAACTTCAAGTGGATTAGTAGTAGTAAAAAATGACTCTGAGGGAGTAAGAGAAATTTTAACAATCCCTCCCTCTGACTCTGGCTTTGCTGCTTCTTTTCTAATTTCCTGTCTTTGATTAACCAAAAAAATCGCTACAGGGATGCTAGCAACTATAAATAACACCCCTAAAACTGCAACTATAATTTTTTGTTTCTCTTTCATCCGTCTAATTTGATATTACATAACTAATCCCATCTAAATCAAGGGCAAGATCTTGAGCTGCTTTTGTCAAAACCTTAGTCAAAGATGGATCAATCCTACAATTTAAGCTTGTGGTTTCATTTTTAGTTTTAAACTCCATTTCCCCTAAAACTAATGTTTTCTCTTTTGTATCTTCCCCGCTTAAATTGACTCCTGCTAAATCAATTTGCCAGCTGTTGTCAAAATTCTTCACTTGTCTAATAGGGAAAACCCAACCATTCTTCTCAAGATCAGAGCTGACACTTACCACTTTTCCAGTCAAAGGGGCGCTCAGAGGAGATATTTCTTCATTCCAAGAACAAATAACTCTCAAAGCAAACGAAGTTATATCTTCTGGGAAGTTTTCCAATACAATTTCTGCTGAAAGCTCTTCTCCAACACTAACTTTTTCTTTCTGAGACTTAAACCCAATATAGGCTTTCTGAGAAGTTGAATCACTTATAAGATATTTTTTAGTTAAATCAGAAATTGGTGAAAATTTAAGATAAAGCATCCAGGTTATTAAAAACAAGAACAAAACAACTAATAAAAGCGCGCCTGCTTTAGCAAAAGTATTTTTCAGGGCAGTTTTTGCTTCTTTACTCATCTCCTTGAATTTCCAAATCTGTCCAATTAGATAAAACCAAACCTATGTCAAAAATATTAATTTTTCCATCAACAAACACATCAAACAAACGATTTTCATCAGTGACAGGCACTTCCAATAAGGCGTATTCATTAATCATTATTGTAATATCAGCTAATCTTAACACATTGTAATTGTCCCCTTCATCAATAAAATCTCCAACAAGAAGAGGATTGTCTGCCCAATTAAAGCTATTTAACCCTGCATTCAAAGAAATAGAGCTAAAATTCTTCTGTAAAAATGCCCTACTCTTTATCAAAACATCATAAGCACCAATACCAACACCTGTAATTCTTCCTGTATAAGAACCATTATCGTTAGCGGTTAAAGAAACTTCTTCAAACACCTCAATTACTTCATCTCCTTGCTTTAAAGTTACTTTTGCCTGCTTTTCAGGTTTTGGATCTGTAAGGCTACTAATACCCTGAAATCCTATCTCAAATTCCAAAATTGCATCAGAAACATCTTCACAAATACACTGTTCATTTATTATTCCGCCGGAGGGACAAATTTCTCCAATAAATAGGTAGCCTGCTCCCCATTCTATTGTTGTCTGAGAAGAATCACTGGTACATTGGCTCCAACAAACAGTATCGTTTTCGTCATAACCAAAACAATCGCTTTCGCAATATGTTGCTCTGCCAGAATTTGGATATCCAT
>JAHIUE010000038.1 GCA_018817205.1 Patescibacteria group bacterium
ATTAGCAAGTACTATGTAGTTTGAAGAAACCCAAATAGCACCAATAGGAATTATTAACCAGTTGCTCCATATCTTAACTAATTTCAAAAGGAAAAATCCGCCGATTGCCCAAAGAATTATTTCCATAAGAATTGAGGCGTAGGGATCCCCTCCTGAAATAATAAATGGAACAGCCAAAAGGTAATACCATGCCGGACCATTATAGAACCCTTCTATCGCAGAGGTAGGACCGGTTAATCGGAGCTTCCCCAAAACCACCATCTCTCTCACATCAACCATATCCCGGGCATTATCCATATTAAAAAGAAAATTCCCTCCTGAGGTTAGGAATAATCTGTAAATAATGCCTAAGATTAATATGAAAACAATGATTTTATTATTCATTCATCTTTGGTTTCCTGAATTGTAGTTTCACTTCCCCATAATCAAATTGCTTTATCAACTCAGTCTTACTATTTTCCGAACCAATCTCCCAATTATATCTATCTTCGGGTATACCAACGTGTGGTTCTATTATAAAAAAGGTTTTAACATATGGTTTTTCTATCTTCTGCAAAGAGTCTCGCCCTAAAAGACCTATTTGATCGTGTCCATAAAATGCTGGGACATATCCATACTTACCTTGACCATACCAGGAATAAAGATAAGCCCAGGTAGTATTTGTCCAGAGCGGAAGAGTCAGGCTATTTACCGAAAACGGTTCGCCGGATGCTATCTTGTAAGTTTCGTCAATTAACCTTAGCTCATTTTTTAAATTCATATCTAAAGGAATTACCAACATTATTTGACCTTGAGGGGAGTATTTAAAAATGGCGTAGACATTAGAAACAATAACTAAGCCAATAATTAATAAACTAAGATATCTATTTAAATAACGCAATACAATTACTACCCCTAAAATTGCAGGTACAACAAGGCCTGCATTTACATATACATTACTATGCCCCCCAAATATAAAAATAGGCAAATTAGAAAACAAACAGAAAAGGATAAATTTTTCTTTTCTTACAAAATAAAGAACAACAAACATTAATAATCCGCCCAAAAAAACATTTATCGGAAAAAAATTATTTATGAAAAGCTCAGTAAGTTTGTTTATATAATTTAAAAATTGCTCGCTAAATGACATCCTAAAATTAAGTTGGCCAGTAGTAAAAATATTGACAAATCCGCCCAACATTAATCCCCACGAGTTAAACTTAAAAGTCGCAACAAAAAAACTACTGAGTCCTAGCGCAGCAATCAAAGAAGATATAAGAACATCTTTAAGATAAATTCTAGTTTTAAATATATATATAAAAACAGGGATTAAAATAAATAGGTAAAGAAAGAAGAATTCAAATTGTGTTGATAGGGCCGCCATAAAAACTGCAAGGTATAAACCCAATTGATTCCCTTTTTGCCAAACTTTTAAAAAGTAAAAAAATAGTGCGATAGTTAACATTGCAGGAGATGGGTCAGAAATCCAAGGAGCGTATTGAACCGCCTCAAAAGATACGGCAAAAAGAAGTCCTGAAAGAATGGCCCATTTGTTGCTTTTAAAGAAATCTTTGGCCAAGAGTACAATTGGAATAATAGCAAGACAATTAATAAAAGAGAGGAAAATCGCAACAATACGAGGATCTCCTTGTCCCAACATATAAAAGGGGGCAATCAGATAATAATAAACGACACCGTGATAAAGGCCCGGGGTTGAGGTAGGAGGGCCTAAAATCTTTAAATGCCCATCTTTCCAGATTTTCTGCGCTTCATATGCATCCCTTGCCATATCGTAGTGAAAAGAAACCCCGCCCTGGAAAATAAAAAGTATCCGGAGTATAAAAGCTAAAATTACAATCAAAAATATTGCTTTTTTAAGCATATATCAATTTAATCTTACTCCTCTAGACTTTGCAATGGGCTAAGTATGATAGAATTATTCTCATGAAAGTATTAGTTACGGGCGGAGCCGGTTTTATAGGGTCGCATGTAAATATACTACTTCTTAACCAAGGACATTCAGTCACAGCCATAGACAATCTGTCAAAAGGTCACAAAGAGATAGTTGACCCCAGGGTAAATTTTCATCAGATTAGTCTGGAAGACCAAAAACTGGAAGATATTCTTCAAGGGCATGACGCAGTAATCCACATGGCTAGCTTCATAGAGGTGGGGGAATCTGTTAAGAAACCTGTGGAATTTGCCCAAAATAATATTGTAGGAACAGTCAAATTACTTAAGACTATGAAGAATGCCGGAGTCAAGAAAATGATATTTTCTTCAAGCGCCTGTGTTTACGGTAAACCGGCTAGTCTTCCAATTACGGAAGATTGTCCCTTAGGAGAACAGGAAAACCCATACGGGATAACCAAAATAGCTATGGAACAGTTTTGCAAGCTTTATCATAATCTATTCGATTTTGACGTAACTATCCTTCGCTATTTTAATCCTTATGGCCCGGGGGAACTGCATGAACCGGAAACACATGCCATCCCAAACTTTGTAAAATCCACTCTTGCCAAAACTTCACTCCCTTTATTTTGGAAAGGGGAACAAGTCAGGGATTTTATTTATATTGATGATTTAGCTAAAGCCCATGTTTTAGCTCTAAATAGTGCAGGTTTGCACATATATAATGTCGGGACAGAAATAGGAGCCAAAGTAATTGATGTTGTCAAGAAAATTTTCCGAATTGTCGGCTATGAAGTTCCTATAGACGATAAAGGAGAACGAAAAGGTGATGTACCTTCCCTTGTGGCATCTGCCGCGAAAATTAAAAAAGAATTGGGTTGGAGCGCCAAAGTATCTTTAGAAGAAGGCCTAAGAAAAACTATTGATTTTTACCGCTCCCGCCCTTCTTCCATTTGACAGAAGACAAAAAAGGATAAAATAGGTCTTCTTTTTCCGGCATTTCAAAAGCGTAATCTCCGCTTTTTGGTTTATATTTTTTTTGAATAAATTCTATATTAGGAATATCCGTGATAACTGCCAGCGGAGTCTGCTCAGATCCTTCCCCCATCGTAAGCACTGCCGCAGTCGCCAGGCAGTCCGGCATATTTGTTGTTTCCATTTCAAATTTCCGCCCGAATAAATCTTCTGTACCCCTGTAATCCTTAAACGGCTTGAACCCATAATAAGAAATTGCCATCCCCACCACTCCTCTTCGCAAAGGGGTTATTTTGGAATCGGTTATGATTATTCCCAAATTTTTCAGGTTAAATTTATTTCGTAGATACTCCCAAATCTTTTTTGCTGAAACTTCCGGATTTTCAGGCCATAATATATAATAGCCGTTGGCATTACTCTCATCAATTCCTGCTGACGCCACCAATAAATTATTTTTTATCGTATACATGACCCATTCATTCGGCACCATTTTGCGCGGCAAGTATTTATCCGCTTCTTTTTTGATCAACTCATCTTTTTCTATATTTTTTAGCAAAATACACCGACCTTCTCCGATTGATACTACTTTGGAAGTTACTGCCACTACTGAATTTTCTTTTAAATTTTTTATTGCAGACAAAAGTCTCCACAGATTATCTTTTGGCGGTAAAAACTTTCTTGACTTTACTACTTTGACTATCATAAGTTTTGTAGTGTAGCATATCTAGTGGATGAAGAAAAATACATTAATAATCCTGACAGCAATATTGCTTATTAGTCTATTTTTTAGAACCTACCAGATTGTTGAAAGATATGGCTGGGGTCATGATGGCGAACTGTTTTCCTGGATTGTCAAAGATATGGTAGTCAACCATCACCCCAGACTGATCGGACAATTGACTTCCGCCCCTGGCATTTTCATTGGTCCCCTTTTTTATTATATTCTGATCCCTTTCTTCCTTCTATTTAAGATGGATCCGGCTGGAGCTTTAATCCCCATAACTATTTTTGGAATTTTAACTACCTTAAGTTACTTCCTGATCTTTTCAAAATTATTTAATAAAAATGCAGGGCTTATTGCTTCTTTTCTACATGCAATTTTACTGGGTTGGGTGGGATTTGACAGATGGGTAGTCCCCTCAACTCCGGCTAATCTTTGGATGGTCTGGTATTTTTACACAATCATACAACTTACTAGAGGTAATTTATATGTCCTGCCGCTTTTGGGTATTTTAACCGGATTGGTTTGGCATATACATATTGCTCTCCTACCTACACTTTTTGCGGTACCTTTCGCTTTCTGGATCTCCAAAAGGTTGCCTTCTTGGAGAGAATTTTTGTTGTTTTTATTTTCTCTTATTATAACCTCCTTGCCGCTATTGGCTTTCGAACTAAAACATAATTTTATCCAGACTCAAGCATTAATTGTCAATTTTTCTACCGGTCACGGTGGTGGGATAGGCCTGCCTAAACTAATTTATCTCCTAGAGATGGCTTCAAAAAATATTAACAATTTATTCTTATCCCCATATGCCTTGCCGGAAGAGACAAGAACAATTTTCCCTTTAGCTATTTTGTCTTTAACCGTTTTTTTAGTTAAGAAAAAAGTTTTAGGAAAGAAAGAACTGATTGTATTATCTTCTTTAACTGCTGGAGTTATCGGTTTTTTTACCCTTGCCTCATCATTAGTTTCCGAATATTATCTTTACAGCATTGAGATTATTTTCGTTGCTCTGGTCGCTCTAACTTTGAGCATACTTGTTAAAAATAAACTAGGTTTATATCTTGTGGTTTTTATTTTAGGCAGTTTATTTATAAAAAATTCATACTATTTCCTGACAGACTACATTTATAAAAAGGGTTACCAGGAAAGAAAAAATGTAGTGGAATTTATCACTAATGATGCCAAGTCAAAAGGTTTCCCCTGCATTGGCATTTCTTACATAACAACTCCGGGTGAAAATACCGGTTTCCGTTATTTCTTCTATCTCAAAAATCAGCATCTGGTACATCCCTCGGTTGATGTACCGGTATATAACATAGTCATCCCTGATGAATTATCGTTAAACGAAGTGAAATATAAATTCGGCCACATCGGCCTAATTCCTCCTACCGCAATCCCGCCAAAAGAGATAATACAGAAAAGTTGCCAAACACCTAACACTAATCTAACTGATCCGATGTTAGGTTTTGTTAACTAAATCTTGGATAGCTTGAGGCAAAAAGGGAAGAAGGTCGCTTGCCAGCATTCCTGCTTTGCCGATCTTTTTTGCAATTTGCTCTCCGGCCTGTCCATGAATGAATACTCCCACAGAAGCAGCAGTAAAAGGATTCAATCCTTGAGCAAGTAATCCGGCAATAACGCCTGCCAAGACATCGCCGGTACCGGCAGTTGCAAGCACGGGATTTGCGAAAGGACTAATAAGCGCTTCCCCGGTAGGGGAGGCTATTACGGTATTAGCTCCTTTAAGTACGACAATTTTTTCCCATTTTTTAGCCCAATATTGTGCGACATGAATTTTTTCTTGCTTTATTTTATCTACAGACAAACCAGTTAACCTAGCCATCTCCCCAGGGTGAGGAGTTAATATGACTCCCCCATCTAATCTTTTCCACCACTCCCCTATTTTAGAAAGAATATTTAACCCGTCAGCATCAATTATAATTTTTGGTAAGTTTTTCTCTAAAAGCAGTCTTACAAGTTTGGCGGATTGATTGCTTTGTCCTAAACCCGGACCAATCAATAAAACATCATACTCCTCTATTTTGCCAAATACTTCTTGTGTCGATAAAAACGTTACTTCCGGCAGTTTTTTTGAAACTATTATTTTAACTTGAGGTTCTGTTGCTAAAGTCACCAAGCCTGCCCCAACCCGATAGGCGGCGGCACAA
>JAHIUE010000039.1 GCA_018817205.1 Patescibacteria group bacterium
CAGAATTCAGAATTTGAAAAACAAGGATGACAAAGTAATTATTGAAGGATTGAATAAAACCATCAAAACAGTAACCCAAGCAATTAATTCTTATAGATTTCATGATGCGGCAGATTGTTTATATGAATTTATCTGGCATGAGTTTGCAGACAAGTATATTGAAATCTCAAAAGACCGGCGTGCCGAAGCCCAGCCTGTTTTGGAATATGTTTTCAAAACCTATCTGGAACTATTGCATCCATTTATGCCTTATATTACAGAAGAGCTTTGGCAACGGTTACCCCACGAAGGCAAAAGCATCATGTTGGCAAACTGGCCATCGGTAAGTAGCAAGTAGATAGTAGCAAGTAGTATGGATAAAAACAAAATAAAATCATTTACAGATTTATTTGCATGGCAAGAAGGACATAAATTAGTTCTGACCATATACCAAATAATAAATAAATTCCCCAAATCAGAATCTTATGCCTTAGCTGACCAGATGAGAAGATGTGTAGTCTCAATTACAAGCAATATCGCAGAAGGATTTTCCAGATCCGGCAAAAAAGAAAAAATCCAGTTTTATTTTATATCTTTAGGTTCAATAACAGAACTCCAGAATCAACTATTAATAACTAGAGATCTCGGTTATATTAAAGATGCGCAATTTAGAGAAATAGCGGATAAAACAGTTACCGTACAAAAACTTTTAAATGGTTTAATCAGCAGTATTAAAAGATGTAATTTTTGATAAACCCTGCTACCAGCTACCTGCTACTAACTACTAATTGAAGCTGAATTAACGCAAAATTAACGCAAATTAAACGCGTTAGATTATTCTTTGGGTGTTTCTTCAGCAGGTTTTGGAGTTTGTTCTTCCGGTTTTTCACTTTCAGCCGGAGCTTCACCCTCGGCTGGAACGCCTTCCTCACCTTCAGCTGGGGCTTCCTCACCTTCAGCCGGGGCGGCTTCAGCGGCCTCTTCTTCCATCTGCTTCTTCATCTCTTCTGTGATAGCCGGGGCCAACTTGACCACTATTTCCTCATCTGCTGCTGAAACTGTTAATTTATTCCTGTCAAAATTTAGTTGCCCCACTGTTATAGCATCATCAATATTTTTCAAGGGATTGATATCCACTTCAATTTTTTCAACCAAATCAGTAGGAAGCGCCTCAACTTCAATCTCATTTAATGTTTGAAGAACAATTGTCTCGCCCAAATGGACTGATTCGGGCTGATCGCCAATAAGCACAAGCGGCACAGAAACTTTAACTTTTTGGGTCATATCTACCTGGTAAAAATCAATGTGGACTGGAATATCGCTGACCGGGTCATATTGCACTTCTCTGATTAAAACAGGGCGGATTTTCTCTGCTCCGATTTTAAGGTCAATTAAGCCTGTTTCGCCGGCTTGGCGGAATATTTTTAAAAACTCGTCTTCTTTGACTGAAACCGCTTCGCTTTCAAGTCCTTTACCAAATACATGACCCGGTAGTATCCCTTCTTTTCGAAGCTTTTTGACTTTTTTGCCCAGAATCTGTCTTTCTTCGGCATTTAAACTTAATCTATCCATGATCTTTGTGATTAACCTGTGTAATTTACCACAATCAAGCCAGCTCGACAAGGGTTGATTAATTATCCGTGTTTAATCTTAAACAATAGGATTAACAGGTTAAAAACCAGAAGAATAACATTTGTAATAATTATTGCTGTTTGCTGTACAATAACCCCATACACTAGCCAAAGAAATATTCCTATATTTAAGGCAATATACATTGGGAGAGAAATATCTCTTGTCCTTTTGGTTTTAATAATTTTGAAAATCTGCGGCAATGCGGCAAAAACTACAAACCCCCCTGCAATTAACCCTAAGGTATCAACAAAAGTAATATTCACTTTTTAAATTCTACCTCAAAACTCCTATCTTTGGATAAATCTGTCTGTATAGTTTGTTCCTGGGGGCCAATTTTCTTGGCTTGCGTTGAAACTATCTGGTAACCAATCGGGTAAAAAATTGTCCACTCCAGCG
>JAHIUE010000040.1 GCA_018817205.1 Patescibacteria group bacterium
AGGCAAAAGGCTTTTATCAATCTTGCCGACTTCACTCCTCCACTCTTCCAGCAGTTTTTTCAACTCATTATCAAAACCCATGTCTCATAATTTACCACATTTTTGGCAAGAAGTGGTAAAATTGGCTTTTATGAAAAGTCTTCGCGATTTTAAAGATGCCAAAACAAGGCGGGAATTTTTGGAAAAAGAGCTAAATATTAACCTGGATAAAATCAGCGGGTTTAATTTTGCCGAAGATCAAGTTATTGGCAGGAATATTGAAAATTTAATCGGCGCTATCCAAATCCCCCTTGGTGTTGCCGGACCTATTAGGGTAAAGGGGCAAGGGGTAAGCGTAAAGGATTATTATATTCCATGCGCAACTACAGAGGGGGCGCTTGTTGCATCTGTTTCCAGAGGATGCAAAGCTGTAACAGCCTCAGGCGGGGCAACTGTTTATGTTGAAAATGTCGGCATTACCCGCGGGCCGGTATTTAAAACCAAAGATTTAGGGCAAGCTATGAAAGCTGAAATCTGGATAGAAAAGCATTTTAAGGAACTTGCTAAGACTGCCCAGTCTTCCTCATCGCACTTAAAATTGCTAAAAGCAGATTATAGAGTTGTCGGCAGAAATCTCTTTGTTAGGTTTTATTTTGACACTCAAGAGGCCATGGGTATGAATATGGCAACTTTTGCAACCGAAGAGGCGGTAAGTTTAATAGAGAAAAAAACAGGGGCAGAATGTGTCTCAATATCCGGAAATTTCTGTGTAGACAAAAAGCCTGCCTGGTTGAATTTTATTTCCGGCCGCGGTAAAAAGATCTGGGCAGAAGCTATTTTGTCTCAAAAAATAATCAAAGATGTCTTGAAAACTACTCCAAAGAAAGTTGTTGAAGTTGTAGAAAGAAAGTGCCATCTGGGATCAATGATGTCCGGCTCTTTAGGATTTAATGGCCACTATGCCAATATAATAGCAGCTATCTTTGCAGCTACCGGGCAAGATCTGGCTCATGTTGTAGAAGGAAGTATGGGAATTACAACTGCAGAGGTTTTAGATAATGATGATCTTTATTTTTCCATTTATCTGCCGGCGCTAATTGTGGGAACAGTAGGCGGCGGGACCAACCTTCCAACCCAACAGGAAGCTCTTAAATTAATGAATATTAGAGGTGTGTTAGAATATTCCATGGTCGTGGGTGGTGCAATTTTAGCAGGAGAATTATCGCTTCTTGCAAGCCTATCCGAAGGCTCTCTTGCAAAAGCACATAGAAAACTAGGGAGAAGTGGTAAGGGGAAAGCGTAAAGTATGACTGGAATAATTTCATACGGAGTCTACATACCAAAGTACAGAATCAAACCCTCCCAGATCGCCCGAGCCTGGGGAAAAGAAATAGTTGATGTGGAAAAATCCTTGGGAGTTTTTGAAAAGGCAGTTGCCTCTGTTGATGAGGATACGGTAACCATGGCAGTTGAGGCAACTTTAAATGCCATTGCCCCATTTGATTTTGATTTAGGCAAAATTGGCGCCATTACCATGGGGAGCGAATCTCACCCTTATGCTGTTAAACCTTCAGCAACTACCATTGCCGGCATCTTGGGCCTTTCGGAAAATCTTTTGGCCGTTGATCTGGAATTCGCCTGCAAAGCAGGTACTGCCGGAATAGAACTTTTATCAGGCCTTACAGAAACTAAAAAAGTAAAATACTGCCTGGCGATCGGATCTGATGTTGCACAATCAAAACCTGCTGATGTCTTGGAATATACCGCAGGCTCTGCCGCAGCCTGTTTTATTTTGGGCAATAACGACTCTATTGCCAATATTTTGGATTTTTCATCTTTTTCTTCCGACACCCCGGACTTTTGGAGAAGGGATACCGAAAAATTCCCGTCACACGGCGGCAGATTCACAGGAGAACCGGCATATTTTACCCATGTAATGGGGGCTGCAAAACTGCTTCTTGAAAAAACAAAACTCAAACCAGCGGATTTTGATTATGCTGTTTTTCATATGCCAAACGGCAAGTTTCCCAAAGAGGTAGCCAAAAGGTTAGGGTTTACAGACAAACAACTTGAGCCGGGGTTTGTAGTTTCCCAAATCGGCAACCCTTATTCTGCCTCCTCCATGATTGGACTGGCAGCTGTTTTGGATATTGCCAAACCAAAGGAAAAAATCTTCATGTGTTCCTACGGATCAGGCGCAGGCGCAGATGCTTTTGTTATTAAAACTACCCCCTTTTTGAAAAACTTCCAAAGAAAAAATAAAAATAATGTCCAAAGCCAAATTCAACATAAACAAATGATAGATTATTCGCTGGTAGCAAGAAATATTATTAACAAATACAGAATATGAAAATCAAAGTTAAAGGGATCGGTTTAACAAAATTTGGAGAACTTTGGAACAAAAATCTTCTGGATTTAGCCTTGGAAGCCTCACTTGAAGCGATTAACGACGCGCGAATAACAAATAACGATATTGACGCAGTTTATGTTGGCAACATGCTGATAGGCAAGATTGCCGGCCAGGACCACTTGGGACCGGTAATAACTTCGTCTTTGGGTCTAAATTGCGCCTCCTTTAGAATTGAGGGAGCTTGCGCTTCCGGAGGCCTGGCAGTACACCTTGCAATCCAGGGAATTTTAGCAGGAACTTACAAAAATGTTCTGGTTGTTGGAGCGGAAAAAATGACTGATGCCCCATCATCCCAGATTACCTGGGCCTTAATGGGTGCATCTTCCTCTCAGGAGCGAAAGGCAGGGCTGACTTTTCCCGCCCTTTACGCACTCCTCGCCCAAGCACACATACAGAAATATAAAACAACCAGAGAGGAGCTAGCCCAAGTTTCTGTTAAAAATCACTTCCATGCATCTTTGAATAATAAAGCCCAGTACCCTTTTGAAATATCTGTTGAGAAAGTTTTAAACAGCAGTGCAATTTCATACCCCATTACCTTATTTGACTCCTCCCCCATTTCAGATGGCGCAGGGGCTGTAGTCTTATCTTCCGATACAGACTCAAAGGGAGTGTACATTACCGGCAGTGCCGCTTCCTCTGACACTATAGATCTTGCTCAAAGGGAAAGTCTGACAGAATTGAAAGCCACCAAGCTGGCTGCCAAATCCGCTCTTGCCCAGGCCGGAATGGAAATATCAGACATTAAAGTAGCTGAGGTCCATGACTGTTTTACCATTGCCGAAATTTTGGCTATGGAAGATTTGGGTTTTTGTCAAAAAGGGATGGGAGGAAAATTTGTAACCAGCCGCTGTACCAGGCTTGGGGGCAGGTGTCCGGTCAACACATCAGGGGGCTTAAAAGCTTGCGGTCACCCTGTGGGAGCAACGGGGGTCAAACAGATTATAGAAATTACCGAGCAGCTTAGAAAAACTTCAGGTAAAAGACAGGTCAGAAATGCAAATTGCGGTTTAACCCAAAATGTAGGAGGTACAGGAGCAACGGTAGTTGTTCACGTCTTACAGACGTGAAAGGGCAAAGGGGAAAGCGTAAAGCGTAAAGTTATGAAAATCAACTCATACAAAGACTTAATAGTTTGGCAGAAAGCAATGGAATTGGTTAAAACAATCTATTTTTTAACTGATCAATTTCCAAAAGATGAACTTTATGGTTTAGCCTCGCAAATGCAACGGGCGGCAGTTGCTATTCCCAGCAATATAGCCGAAGGCTATCTAAGAGGACATCAAAAAGAATATGTTCAGTTTTTATCGATAGCTTTAGGATCTGCAGCCGAGCTGGAAACACAAATTTTAATATGTAAATCTATACCAAAATTCAATAAAATCAATTTTAATAATACTCAATCACTTTTGACTGAAATATTAAAAATGCTATACGTTATTATAGAAAGGATGAAGGGGAGAGCGTAAAGAAATAAATACTTTACCCTTCCCCCTTGACGCTTAACGCTAAAATTATGAGCAGTCCTGTTACAGTGTGGAGACATCATAAAAATATCAGAAATTACCTTAGGAAAAAAGGTAAGATTTTGGTATGGACCAAGGTTTTTAACGCCCCTGCCGGTTTTGAACATGAAGCTCCGTATTTTGTGGCTATTGTGAAATTTGAGGATGGTACAAAAATGCCCTTGCAATTAGTCGAATGCGAAGAAAAAGACTTAAAACCAAACCGGAAAATTATCACAGTTGTGCGAAAAAGGGGCAAAGTCAGCCTGGATGAGGTAATTGAGTATGGTATTAAAGCCAAACCAATATGATGAACAAGTTCGCGCCTTCGGCACTTACAGTTTCAGCCCCCGGCAAAATCCATCTTTTGGGTGAATGGTCTGTAGTTTGGGGCAAACCTGCAATTTTGGCCGCAGTTGATTTAAGAGTAGCTGCCGCAATTTCCAAATCATCTTCTAATTCTCATCCTTTAAAAGAAGTCATAGAACCTATTGTTAAAAAAGAATTGAATATTAAAAAAATCCCTTCATATAATCTGAAAATAACTTCCGATATTCCCATAGGCGCGGGCTTAGGTTCATCTGCCGCCGTTTCAGCCGCCAGCATAGCCGCATTGCTTTCATTTTTAAAGGTAAAGTGGGATTTAAAGCTAGTTAATAAATTAGCTTATGAAGCGGAAAAAATCTTTCATGGTAATCCATCCGGTGGCGACAATTTAACTGTAGTTTATGGCGGACTGGTTTGGTTTACCCGAACAAATTCTGAGAAGCTAAATTTGGGCGGGTTTAGAAAACTTGCCAAAAACTTTGTGATGATAAATACAGGGACTCCAAAAGAAACTACAAAGCAAATGATAGAGATGGTAAGCAAACAGTTCACGGTTCACGGTTCACGGTTTAAAAAATTTCTTGATCACCAGGAACAATTAGTTAGAGAGCTTCTACCTGCGATAAAAAATGGCAATGAAAAAGAACTTATCAGGATTATCCGGGCAGGCGAAAAAAATCTGGAAGGCATTGGTGTGGTTTCCCCGTATGTTAAATCAATTATCGGGAAAATAGAAAAAGCCGGGGGTGCCGGGAAAATCTGCGGCGCCGGAGGGAAAGAAAAAGCCACAGGAGTTTTGCTTTGTTATCACCCCAAAAAAGAGATTCTGGAAAAAATTGCCAAATCATATAATTTAGATTGTTTTAATACCAAATTAGGCGTAGGGGGACTAAAAAATGAATCGTAAAATTACTGTTTCGGCGCCGGGGAAATTAGTGCTTTTTGGAGAACATGCTGTTATTTATGGCAGGCCTGGCATTGTTACAGCCATGGGCCAAAGAATGAAAGCTACTGTTGAACTTATAGATGAACCTATTTTTGAGCTCAATGCCCCTGATGTAAAAGTTTTAGATTACAAAAAACCTATGGATAAACTGGGAAAAGGAGATATCCCCAAGAGTGCCAAG
>JAHIUE010000041.1 GCA_018817205.1 Patescibacteria group bacterium
AAGTTCAGACATCAAAGATTCATCAAATTCCACCAAATATCCTTTCTCTTTCATCTGTTTTTGCAAAGCAGAAAGCTTTATTTTGACGATCTTTTGCAAGTCTTCCGGAGACAGCGGTTTAAATAAAACAACCTCGTCGAAACGGTTAACCAGCTCCGGTTTAAATATTTCAAGCAATTCATTATTTACCTGTTTATCAATTTCTTCCAGGGTTTTGCCTTCCTTAAGTCCCTGGGCAATTGTTAAACTGCCTGCATTTGAAGTAGCAATAATAATGGTATTGGTAAAATCTATTGTTTTACCTGTTGCGTTTGTCAACCTGCCGTCTTCCAAAACCTGCAAAAACAAAGTTAAAATTTTTGGATCCGCCTTTTCAAACTCATCCAGTAAAAGTAGCGCATAAGGCCTGTTTTTAACAGGTTCTGTAAAACGATCCAGCGATTCACTTGTTTGATATTCTGACATATCAAACCTGATATATGCTCCTTTATCTTTAAAGTATACTTCTGCCAAAGTCTTAGCCAGCTCTGTTTTGCCAACTCCTGTAGGACCGACAAAAAGAAATGAACCGATTGGTCTTGCTTCCTCCCGCAGTCCTGTTGCCGATCTTCGCAATGTATCGGAAACTGCTTTAACCGCTTGTTCTTGATCAATCAACCTGGCATGAATCTCCTGTTCTAAATTTAAAAGTTTTCCTTTATCTTTAATTCCGATATCCATAAGAGGAACTTTAACCCTTTGGGAAATAACCTGTTTGACGATATCTTTTGTTACCCACTTATTCACAGATCCTGCTAAAGCTTCTTTCAAAACCGAGATGGCGCTGTCAGGCAACACCCGGTCGTGGACAAATTTCGCAGATAATTCAACAGCAGTTTTTAAAGCAACAAAAGTTATTCTGACTCCTTCCTTTCTCTCTGCTTGAATACTTCTCTCTTCCAAAATCTTCAAGGTATCGCTAAAAGTTGCAGGGGCAAGCTCAATTTTTCTAAAAAGCCTTAAAAAAGAACCGTTTTTCTCCAAAACACGGGCATAGTTCTCTATTTCGGTAGTACCGATAAACTGAAATGTGTCGGATTCAATATATGGCTGCATCAGGGAATACAGGTTTAAATTTGATCCTACCTCCCCCATACCAAGCTCATGGATTTCTTCTATGGCGATAATGACATTTTGAGCGAAAGAGATTTCTTCAAAAATTGCCTTTACTCTCCCGGCCAGTTCGCCTTGGGTTGTGACCCCGGACAACAGTTTTGTCAAATCAAAAAGCACCAACCTTTTGGTTGCCAAAGCCTCCGGTGCATCTCCGCAGACTATTCTCTTGGCAAGATATCGCAAAGTGGCTGTTTTTCCGCTTCCGGGAGGTCCCACCAAAATCACATTCCGGCCCCCTTGTTGCGATAAAATATTTGTAAGTTCCTCAAGTACCCCATGTTCCCTGATTACATCTCCAAAATATTTTCTGGCTGCCTCACGAGTCAAATCACTACTGACCAAATCCAAGCTTGGAGTTGGCGCTCCCAGCCAACCCCTGTTTATACCTTTCAAATGATGTACAGTAAAATCATCATCCCAGATACAGACTCTTCTCCAAGTTTGCTTTTTCTTCTCCAGATAAATTAAGGCTTCTTTGAAATCCGCAAGCGTGAGTTCAAACTTTAATAAACTCTCTTCTATGCGAGGGGCATCATCCAGAGCCGCCACGAAAAAATGTCTAGATGAAAGGTACTCGCTTCCGCAAATCTTTCCCAAGCTCCAAGCTTTATTTGCCACATCTTCTATATTTTTAATCTCAAATGAAGGCAAATTGCCCGCTTGAATCTCCAAACTGGACAATAAATCTATAACTTCTCTTGTCTCCAATAATTTTTTCCAGCTTAGGTCTTTTTGTTTAATATGGGAACTTCCCCAGAAATTTCTATCTTTGACTTGCCAAACTTTTTTATGCGGATGGATCACTTCATTAATTAAAAACAAACCTAAACCGCTTAAAAACAAAAACCTGCTGATAAGAGGCGGTTCATCCAAGATCGCAAAAACAGGTAAGGTCAACCAGCAAGCTCCGATTGAAAGTAGTACGAGTGTGGCAAATGCAATTGCAAAAAGGCCCACAATAATCCTCCCGAAACGAAATAGAAAACTTAAAACCCTGCCGACAATTGAATCGTCGTGAAAGAGTGGAGTAAAAATCAGCTTCCACATTAGCCCTACTGCTAAATCTTCTTCCAGAAAAAGAATAAGGTTTTTCCAAATTCTGATAAAAAAGATCACACTTTCCAGATACCAAAATGCGACTATTCTTTTTGGCAGTAAAAGATATTTCATACTTTACCTGGCTCGGATCAGATTGCCTTCCGGGTCAAGTTCGACGAAATGCGCTGCCCTACCTTCACGGAAAGCTGGGCACTGGTTTTGGGGCAAATCATCAATTGTTTGCCTAGGGTTATGGGCAATATCTAACACCCAATTGGGCAACAAAGCATTCGAAAGACAAGGGCCGAGAGAAAGATCCTCGCCGCTGCTCTTTTTTTGGTTATAAAGATACCTAGCTTGATTAACAGCGATATCTATTTCCGATTTGGAGAGAGGCTTACTAAAATACGAATTAGCAACAATAGTGGCAACAGCGGTTAATACAACTACTGTTAAAGATAGCGTAAGCAACAATATTTTGGGCATATTATTATAGTTAAACTACTTCTTGCAGTATATCAGTTATTTCTTCCGGATTAAATACCGCTTGCGCACCTAAATTTATAAGGTCATTCGGCGGCACCGCAAAAACTTCCCTGCCTTGCTCCACAGCACACCTGGCAGTAATCAAAGATCCGGAATTTTCTCTTGCTTCAACCACCAAAACCGCCAAAGACAATCCGGAAATAATCCTGTTTCTTTTTGGAAAATTTTCAGGCTTTGGAGGCGCGTGACAAGGGTATTCGCTAAGAATAACTCCGCCGCTATTAACAATCTTTTTTGCCAAATTTATATTCTCCGGTGGGTAAATATGATCCAGTCCGTTGCCTAAAACCGCAATTGTCCTGCCGCCTACAGCAAGAGCCGTCTTGTGGGCCACACTATCTATACCTCTAGCCAAACCGGAAACAATAGTAAACCCCGCCATAACCAAACCTTTGGTAAATTTCTCTGTTTCTCTCCTACCCTGATTTGTCATCTTTCTTGTTCCAACTACAGCAATGCACTTTTCATCCGGAAAGATAGTCCCTTTGTAGTACAAAACTCTTGGTGGATCATAGATTTCCTTGAGAATCTTGGGGTATTCTTTATCAAAAATCGTCAGCCTCTTTATATCCATTTATTCCCCCAAAGTTCTTCCGGAATCAGTAGCACTGGAATAAACATCTTGTATCAATTTATTTTTATCAGGGGAAAAGTACCAGCGGTAGACTTCTTTGGCAATCGGAGCGGCAATAGAGGATCCTTCTCCTCCACCTTCTATTAAAACTGTTAAGGCAATTTTAGGATTATCGGCAGGAGCATATGATGTATACCAGGCATGAGTCTTGTCTTTAGGATCTCCAAATTCCGCTGTACCGGTTTTGCCTGCTGTGGGAATAGGGAAAGTAAAAAACGGCCAAGCCGTTCCTCCTGTTTTGGGAACCAGTTCCAATCCTGTCTTCACCAGTTTAATCTTATCTTTTGGCAACAAATTGGAAACTAAAACTTTAGGATCGGAGGAAAGAAGAATCTCCGGTTGGTAAAGATTTCCATCAGTAGCGATATATGAAGTTATACCCAAAATTTGCAAAGGCGTGGTTAAAACAAATCCTTGACCAATAGCCATGTGCAGAGTGTCTCCCGGATACCAAGGCGTTTCGTAAGTTTTTAGTTTCCAATCATTATCAGGCACAAGTCCTACTTCCTCCCCTGGCAGGTCAATATCCAACTTAGCCCCCAAATAAAGTTTCCTCGACCAATCAGCAAGCGACCGCTCTCCAATTATCTTGGCTACCTCATAGAAATAAGTGTCATTTGATCGCTGTATGGCTTTTGATAAATTAACCAAACCTTCTGTCCGTCCGTATTGGTTAAAATACCAATTACTAAATTTATATGGCCCTAAATAAATTACCCCGTTATCGACAAAAGTAGTGTCTGCATTAATTTTAGAAGAAGCGAGCGCAGCCAGCGAGGAAACTATCTTAAAAGTTGAACCAGGCGGATATGTCCCGGCAATTACCCTGTTTAGAGTTGGCGAATTAGAATTGGAAAATATTTCACTGATTGCACTATCATTTTCTCCAAAACTTATCACATTAGGATCAAATGATGGTAGCGACACCAATGCCAAAACTTTACCGGTATTAGGATCCATTGCCACTGCCGCTCCACAGCAACTTCCGGATTTATCAAGAGCATTTTTCATTTCCCGATAGAGTTTATCCTGCAAAGAAGCGTCAACCGAGAGGTATATGTTTTGCCCCGGAATAGGAGACTCGCGCCGCAGTGTCCTAAGTTTCTTGCCCTGGGAATCTACCTCAATAATTTCTCCTCCATCTTTTCCCCGAAGGAGTCTCTCGTATTCTGCCTCCACTCCCATTTTACCGGTTTGATCCCCCAGCCGGTAATTTTTGTAAGTCGGTTCCCGAAGTTCAATTCCGGAAATTTGCCCAACAAAACCCAGTATATGAGCAAATTTTTCTCCCATAGGATAGGTTCTGACATTATCAACCTCCAGATCTGCCGCGGTCGGGTCGTTTTTCACTTCTTTTTCAAAAGCTTCTTCGCGTGTGATGAACCTGGCCTTTTTGTCAACTTTGTCAAATAGCCTGAAAGCCGGTGAATTGGCAGCCAGGATCTCTCCATTCCGATCAAAGATAACTCCGCGGGGAGCATGGATTATTTTGATTTGAACCCGGTTGCCATCAGCCAACTCTCTATTGGTTAAACCTTCTACTATCTGCAGATGGAAAAGCCGCAAAAATATGATGAAAAATAATACTAAACAAAGAGCAGAAAAAAATACCAACCTCCAAGGCCCTTTTGGTTCATCTTGCGCACGACCGGGTTGGAAATTAGGTAGTAACAAATCAACCCACTCCGGCGATTCACCTTTTTGAAAATGTCCATTTTTATCGGTAACCTTTGCAACCTCTTCGGCAAAAGCAACACCAAGGGATTTTCTTTTTTTGAACATAACTTAAAAACTTATACTTTTAATTTGATTTCTCTCTGGACAATGAATCTTTCTTCCCACAGCCGTATCATATATAGGACCGGCAATGATAGAAAAGCCTCAAGTAGTAATTTTTGAAGCTGAAATATTTGCACACCAATCAAGAAATTTATAAATCCATTCAAAGATAAAAAGATAAAACTTATCGGCAATATCAAAAGCGGGTTAGTTGCAAATCTGGCTTTAGACAGCATTTGGACCGCTTGTATAATAATAAGGAAGATTAAACTTTGAAGACCCCAGATACCAAGATCTAGATGCGATGTTATAAGTCCAAAAGCAAAAGCAAGATATAAATTGCTTTTACCGGACTTTATGTATGCACGGCAGATTAAAATTATTAAAACTAAATCTATAGGCAAAATAGTTGATTGCAAAAATGATGCAATGATTAGTGTAATAATAAGTGTTTTCATAGCTACTCCTGTATCACAAACACCAGTTCCAAATCCCTAATATCAAAAACGGGTGCAATTTTCGCCTGCTTAAATACTTCATTAGGCTGATCTAAAACCTGGGTCACTTGTCCCAAAATTAAGCCCCGCGGCAAGAATTCTTCCAGACCCTCTGAATAAACAAGATCTCCAGTGCCGATTTTTTCTTCATGCAATATCTTATCCAATCTTGCTTCCATACCAAATTGCCCAACTAGTACCCCTTTCGCCCGACCGTCAATATTTTGGGAAAAGGCCGTAATTTTAGAATCGGGATCTGTCAGAAGCTGAACAGAAGCACCGCCCTCGGAAACAGACACTATTTTCCCAATAAAATTATCTTCATATACAACAGCTTGCCCAATTCTTACTCCCGAAGATGCACCTTTATCTATTTTTAAATACCTGCCCAAACCTATTGGCCGAGCTGAAAGTAAATTGTATTTTTGAGGGTCAAGATGCTGGCTTTGCGAGACTAAAGCCTCCGCTTCTGCAAGTTTTTTGCGTAAATCGGCATTTTCCGAAATAAGTCTGCCCATTTGTTCCTTAAGGGCGATATTTTCCTGGGCGGCAAAACGGGCGGCAAAGATAAAATAAAATTGTCTGCCAATAGTATTGCCGGTATTATAAATCCCAAAAGATACGGGGTTAGTAATATAAAATACTGCTTGTTTTGGGAAATTCAGAAGATGGAAAGTATCCAAAAGTAAAAGCATTAAACTTAAAAAAATAAGTAGTATGAGGACCTTAAAATCGGGAATTATCTTAGTCATGAAAGCAAAGACCAATATAGCACAGTTACTTACTTTTTGTCTTCTCTTCCAGATATTTTTTGCCATGGCCCACGGTGGTGTTAATAGGCACCCCTGATTGGCAAAGCTTGCAATCTGCTTCATCCCATGCTTCGGCTTTTAAAACTGCAAGCGAGGAAAATGGTGCACCCATCATTTCCGAATTTACCAATTCCGGGTCTCGGTTTACCATAACCGATACTGCCACAACATTCCCGCCCGCCTGCTTTACGCTATTTACCACTTTTAACACTGAGCCTCCAGTTGTGGTTAAATCCTCAACAACCAAAACATTCTTTCCTGTAACTAACTTATCATAACCCCTGGTAAATATCTGATTTTTTTCCTCATCTTTAACCGTAAATACGCCAAGGATTTCTTTATTTTTAAGTTTGGATAAATGAAATGCTGTCCATTGGGAAAGAATAATTCCTCCCAGCGCAGGCGCGCAAACAACATCTATATCCAGATCTTTGTAAGTCAGCGCAAAAAGTTCTCCGATTCGACAGCTTAACGCAGTATGAGGATAGAGGGCATCTTTGTTGATGTAGACACTGCCGTGTTTACCCGAAGTATAAACAAGATGGCTATCGGTTATAACAGCTCCTGCTTTTTTAAGCATTTCTATTACTTCATCGTTTATCTGGTCATTCATAATCGATATTTATTTATTTCATCCTTGAGTTTTATTGTTTCTTCCCGACTTTTTGCCGCAAAATCCTCTCCGTTTGAGGCAAAAATAATCCCCCTAGATGAATTTATTAACATCCCCATCTTTTGGGAATTTAGCCCTGCTTTGACTGTTTTTTCAACATCTCCACCTTGGGCCCCGATTCCCGGAACTAGAACTGTCATATCTCCTGCGATACCTCTTACATCTGCCAATTCTTCAGGGTAAGTTGCCCCCACCACCAGAAAACAATTATTATTCTTATTCCACTCGTTTACCACCTTTTTTGCGACTATTTGATAGAGCTTTTGCCCATCAAAAACAAGATCCTGAAACTCGCCAGCTCCAGGATTAGAGGTACGGCATAAAATTATTGCCGCCTTATCAATTCTGTCTAAAAAAGGCTTTATTGCTTCCGAACCAAGATAAGGATGAAGGGTAATAGCATCAACTCCTAAATGCTCATACGCATATGCTACATACCCGTCATTGGTAGTACCTATGTCTGCCCGTTTTGCATCTAAAATAATTGGTATCTCCGGATATGTTTTTTTAATATAATCACAGGTCATTTTAAGCTGTTCTATCCCTTTGGGTCCCCTTGCCTCATAAAAGGCAGAGTTCGGTTTATAGCTGACAACTAAATCATAGGTTGCATCAATAATTGCTTTATTAAATTCAAACTGGGGGTTTTCGGAATTTTTAAAATGTGCGGGCAATTTATTAAAATCACTATCAAGGCCAATGCAGACAAGGGAAATATTTTTCTTAATTATCTTATCAAACTTATCCTGTATATGCATGTAGCAAGAATAACAAATAAAGTATACTGTATCAATGGCTATTAACAAAGAGTCTATTCAAGGCGTAATTTTCGCACTAGTCGGTTGTGTTGGCTTAGGCATTTTGGGCATAGTGGATAAGGTTGGAACCCTGGAAAGCAACAACCCCTTTGTTTTCTCAACCCAAAGCCTATTATTTTCTTTACTTTTTACTCTTATTTTTGCTTTATTTTACTTCAAGGGCTTACCAATCCGTAAAATCAGCAATTTGTCTATCTCTTCCCTAGGATTAATAATTTTGGTAGGTGTTTTTGCCTCGGGGATTTTTATACTTCTTCGCTTCATAGGCTTAACTGAATCTACGGGCACTTTTGCCACCTTATCTCAAATAGTTACCACCTCCTTAACTGCTGTATTTGCCTGGTTTATATTAAAAGAGCAATTATCTAAATCATTTTGGGGTTTATTTATTGTGATTATTCTATCAATGTATTTTGTCTCTGTGGGAAGTTTAACTTTAGCAAGCGTTAAATCCGGGGATATTTATATACTTTTTGGCGCTATTTTCCTGGCAGTTGCAAATATCTTTTCCAGAATTGGCGTACAAAAAGTAGATCCTATTTTATTCTCGCTGGGAAGATTTATTTTCGGATCCATTTTTCTATTAATAACTGGGCTTCTTTTAGTAAATAATTATGGAATCTTAAACTCATTTACCGGATGGGTTATATTAAGCGGACTGCTCTGGGCGATGAATGTTATAGCCTTTAATTTAGCCATCAAAAGAATTGGCGTCACTTTTACTACATCACTACTGATGATGGCGCCTATTATCACAATACTGCTCGAATATTCTCTGCTTAAGCATCATTTTACTTTTGTGCAAGTTGCAGCAGCATTAGTTGTTGTCGCGGGGGGACTTGCAATAATTCTACACAAAAACCCGCTAGCCCTATAGTTGAATTCTTTACCTCATCATGATAAAATTTCCGGATGATCGCAGAAACCGAACCAATAGAACGTCTTGCAGAAGTCATATCTCTTCATTGGGACACTCCTACACACCTTAAGGCAGGATTACAATCAGAAATCTATGGCCCATATCTTCAGGCTATGATGAATCATGCTGTACAAAGAGTGAATGATGGAACAAATAACCCTGAAGCTACCGAGTTGGCTCTTCTTATTGCTGCAGATGAATATTTTTGGGCAGAGCGAGA
>JAHIUE010000042.1 GCA_018817205.1 Patescibacteria group bacterium
CAACCACCTTTACGTTTAAAGTCTTCAAATGAAACCCCTAAGTCATCGCGCTCTGCCCTATATTTTTGTTCTTGTCTTCCGCTCATAAGCCAAAGTATACCACATATGGAGATTTAACCTTATAATTGATAGAATATATTATACGGCCCCGTAGCTCAGCTGGTAGAGCAGTGCCCTCTTAAGGCATTTGTCGAGCGTTCGAATCGCTCCGGGGTCACCCAAGAAGTTTAAATATGGACACCTTTGTGGTGTCCATTTCCGTTTGCCTTAAACGTACCGTGTCTTTTCAAAAAATCCATCTCTGTCTGGATGGATTTTAATTGGTGCCCGATATAAAGGAGTTCCCTGTGAATTCTCTCGGAATCCAGAGACTCCTCGCGGAAGCGTGTAACTTCTTTTTCAGCCGTATTCAATTTATTGGCAATTTTGCTGATTTTTGCCCTGTTGAAAATTATCAGATACATAGTTTCCAGGAAAAAAGCGGTTGTTGCAACTGCCAAAAGTATCAGAAAGGATATGCCAAAATACGAGAGGCTAAAAATTAAAGCCACAACAGCAAGGTGTATAGTTAAAAATACGGTGGTTCTGATCTTATTATTAACCATTAAAAACCTTTCGCCAATGAAATAAATTTCTTGGCTTTGCCAATAAAAAAATCCCTTACCTGCTCTTTCGGTTTTAGAGATTACAGCTTTATTGTCCACCCACCCTGCTCATCTGTCAATACCCCAAAACACATTCACAACCAACCCCTTTTCCTGAAATACCAGACCATCACCAGTGCAGGCACGGCAGCGACCACAAAAACTATTATCAGGGTAGTGTAACTTCCGAAGAATTTCCAGGATCCGGCTTCCAACCCACCAGGCAAAACAATATTCATGCCGTAAAATGTACCGACTACTGTTGCAGGGATTGACAAGGTAAAGATTATTGTCAGTACCGCCAAAATCCGGTTGGTTTTTTCGGTGGAGATGATAAAATCGGCATCTTTGTAAATATCAACAGTTTCCTTTGCTTCCTCCAAAGTCTCCCAGGCCTTTTCCACCCGGTGGGTAATATCGTCAAAATAAACCGATAAATTTTTGCGGCTGAACTTATTTATCCTTGTGGCCATATCGGATAACAAAACCCGCAAAGGTCCGATCACCCTTCTTAAACTGATGATTTTCCGTCTAAGCTGGCCGATTTTATAAACCCCAGAAACTTTGTCATCAAAGACAATATCTTCCGCCTCATCTACCTCTGTCAGAATCTTGGCAAGAAGCGGGGAGAGCTCGTCTGTCAATTGCTCAATAATTGTATATAAAAGATGGGAAGAAGAACCGTCAATATATACCTTGCGTTCCTCCGAGTTCTCCTTGCAATTTTGAAATACCCGAAAAATCGCATCATTGGCGTTTTCATGTATGGTGACAAGATAATTTTCTCCTAAAAAGAAACAGATCTGGTTAATAGTGATTGTGGAGTTGGAGGTACTGTAGCGGGGAAAGCGAAAGAGTAAAAATAAATATTTGTCCTCCAGGCTTTGTTCAATTTTGGGGAACTGCCCTTTAGATATACAATCCTCCAGATGCAAAGGGTGAAAAGGAAACTGCTGGGCAAGTTGGCTGATTTCCCGCCTGGTAGGGTCTTTGACATCTACCCAAGTTATCTTGCCGTGTCTTATTGACTGTATATTCTCTGTATTTTGGGTCTTTTGCTCCTTTTTATCTTCCTCTTCTGCCACATTGAGAAAATTTAAGTAATATTTTAAAGCTCCGACAATTTTTTTTTGCGGGCGACCCATTAAGATCTGAATCTCTTTTAATGTTTCTTTTAATGTTTTTGCCATATGTCTTCCTTTGAAACACAAAAAATCTCATACCGCCGCTGACCAGGTTTTGAGATTTCCAAACGTATTGTTCCACCGGAAGACTCTTTAGTCAACCCCCAAAAAAAATCTACCAGACCTCGTCACCATCTTCGCCCTATTTTAGTTTCTTAGCAATTCGTTTGCTAACCTAATTGCTCTCTCACCAGAAATAAATCCTGGACTAGTTGCAATAGTTATTACATCTGCATGTGTCATTTCTTCTCTTAATCTCTCTATTTCTGCATTTTCCTTATTAGGATCGGTTATGCTATCAAAATAATCAATATCTATATCAACTATTGTTCTCTTGGGAACAAACTTTACATTAGGAGACAACGAAAGGTCGTTTGTAATTCTCAAGATAGTATAATCCCTAGATAGGCTAGCTTGAGTATCTATAACAGAAACCCTGTGCATATTTTGACCTTTCCCATTTTGCCAATTCTTCCGATAGTTTACCCAATAGACAGATTGTATTAAACCAGATGATAAAGCAGGTTCAATAAACACGTCGCACCAAATCGAGCGCGCATAATCAGCAATATCCTGAAGTGAAGAACTTTGACTACACAAGGGTCTTTCCGGTATAGAACTATCTGGGTGGTCGTCAAAATGCAATAAGTTTACCCCTTTTTCTATTTTATGCTCATTTAATGCTTCGTACCATGCAAATAAAGCATGATTATGGTCATCAAAAATGTAAACAGGGATTTGTTTAATACCAAATGAAGTTCTTATGTATTCTTTTAGACTTTCCTCACGGTCTTGATCAGCGTGTGCAATTCGCGTACTTCCAACTAATCTAATATCAGAAGGTTGACCAAATCTTAGTACTCTTGATGCAAATATTGAATTCCACCCACTCAAAGGTTTGTAAATATGTTCTGTATTATAATATAAAGATTTACCGCTTTGATCATAACCCGCAGGAAATCCGCCTTCTTGTTTTAACATAGTAGTTATTATATCACTATAAGCTTTACAAAACAAAAAGTTTAGCTTTACACCTTCGAGGTGTAAACGTAAATATTATTTAGCAGACTGAAGACTTAGGATTTTGTCCAGGAGGGGTTCCACTTTTTCCAGGTAAAAAATATTATATTTTGGAAAGTACAGAAAAACTGCCGGGGCGTCTTCCAGCAGGGTTTTTTGAAAATCAAAGTATTTCTCCTTCCTCTCATCCTCGGAAACCGCTTTCCGACCATCTTCCAGATCCTTGTCCGCCCTTTTTGAATCGTATTTCGACAGATTGGTTTTTGTTTGAGTGGCATGCCATAGAAAATATTGGTCAGGATCTTGCGGTATGCTTTGAGTAATAAGCAGGGCTTGAAAATTTTGCGGTATACCCGATTCAACCCTAAGTTTGGCATCAAACCCCAATTGACTCCATGCCGATACAATCTGCCTGCCTGTCTCCTCCAGGTTTGGCGTGGTAGTTAAAAAGACTTCACCCGTAAGTTGTTCCCCGGACAAAGAGGATTTGGCTCTTTCCAGAGCTTCATAAGCCTCTTCTTCATTGGATAAATACTTTTTGGCATTTTCGTCCCGGGCCCAAAAATCGGGCGGATAAGGATTATTCGTTGTCTCCTCATTCTTGATTTTCGGAGTTTGGTATGCAAATGCTTGCCTAAGAGAACGGTTGTTCAAAATGCTATCCGCGGTATTAAATAAAACAGTCACAATCTTTGAATAATCGGTTTTTTGTCTAAGTTTGGTTCGGGCATTTTGCGGAACGGCCTTCATGTCGCTCAAACCCATAAGCACCTGCACTTCACCTAAATTAAAACCCGTTACCGCCACTTTTCCACTGGGGTAGAAGCGGAAATGCAGAGTCGGTAATTTAGGATCAGAAGACTTTAAAATAATTTTTGTGATAAAGATCCTGCTTTTTTCAATTTTAGAAATTTTATAAGGTCCGGTGCCAATTAACGCACCTTTTTTAAAAATAGGCTTAAGTAAAAGGGAGGGTAAAGGTGAATAGGACTGCTTCAGCTTGAATAAAACCTCCCTCTCGTTTGGGGAACTAACTTCAGTATTTGGGATATTAAATAACAGGTCTTCAGATTTAATTTGGGTACCGTCACACCAGTAAAGATTATCTTTTAATTTGAATTTAAATTCGGTGGCGTCATTATTAACATCCCAGCCGGTAACCAAGTTGGGGCTGATCCGCCCGTTGGAATCTGCCTTGAGTAATCCGGTTGACAAAAGAGACGTTACCTCGAAAGGCAAATCGTGTTCCTGGAAAGTACCTACTATGCCGATCCTGACTACGTTGTCTTGAGTAAACAAGTTTAGTTTAGCCTGAAGAATCAATAAAATTGCAACTGCGGCAAAAACAAGTACCACCCATCCGGTGTTTCTTCTTAAATACCCAAATAAGATAAGTAAGTATAGTTTGACAGCCTTCAGATGCATATTAAAAAGCCAACCCTACCAGTGCGGAGATTATAAATGCAACCGAAAGAACGATCGTTGCATAGAACAAGAGTTTCTCTGCCCCTCTTTTGGTCCGGTAAAAACCCATGTTACCCCCGAAACTGCTGCCTAAACCTGAACCTTTTTGCTGAATTATTATTATCAAAATGAGCAGTATGGCCAAAGTTATTTGTATGAGCGATATTGCGACTTTCATTAGTAGGATTATACACTAAATTTTAATGGGTCAACCACTGCAGGAAATTAGTTATAAAACCTATGAGTAGTGATGCCGCGATTGCTACTAAAAAAGGGGACAAATCATATGCGGGAATATTTAATCCGTTCCAAGTAACACCCTGGAAAGTAAAAGGTACCAGTTTAAATTCAGACACAATGGTAGTAAGAGCATAAAGCGCCAAAACATTTGTAATCCAGGCAAAAAGCCCTAAAGTCATAAGATTAAGCGGCAAAAGCAAGATTTTAAGCAAAGGAACTAAAATCAAATTAATCAGCATGAAAACTAAGGCGCCAAAAAGTAAACTTTTTATTCCTCCCGTATAAACAAGACCTGTGATTACCTGGGTAGTGACCCAAAGAGAAACCAAGTTGATTAAAAAGTAGCGGAGCAGTTTTCTCATATAAACATTTTACCACGTAAGTGTCGATGATAATTTACTGCGAATCTGTGTGCTTCATCACGCAGTTTCTGCAAAAGTCTTAACGATGTACTATTCTTAGGTAACTTCAAAACCGAGCCGTCTGGAAGATATAACCATTCCATTCGTTTTGCCAATCCGAAAACCGGAATTTCCCCCTTTACTACTCTTGCTTGAGCTCTGCCGCCATCGACTATTATCAAATCAGGCATAGGCCAATCCTTATGCTTAAAACGTCTCTTGACCATTTCCCGCATCATCCCAACATCATTAGGCCTGCCTGATATCCGTATTTTAAACTTCCTATATTGGGACTTATCTATTCCACCATTTATTAAAACAACCATCGATCCTGTAGCTTCTTTGCCTTGGATATTTGAAATGTCATAGCCTTCTATTCTTTGAGGAATCTTTTCTAAATTCAAATCTTTCTGCAAACAGGCTAGTGCAAGCTGATTTTGGTTCTCCAAAAAATTAGGATCTACGAGGTACTCTTTAATACTGGTTGAGGATGTCAAATATTCAATGCCGGAAATGATTTTTTTTACTTCGCCGGCTTTTTCAAACTCTTGATTTTTGGCACACTCTTCCATCTCTTTTGTTAAATCATTTATCAGTTCATTCTTCTTTCCTTCCATGAATTTTATAAAACAGTTAATAATTTTGGCATAATCTTTTTTGCCAATTCTTCCCACACAAGGTCCCGGACAAAGATTAATATGAAAATAAAAACATGGTCTTTTGCCGCCCGGATTGGAACACCATGGGAATATATGACGGAGCTTTTTAAAAGTATCCCGGACAATCCGGGCAGACGGAAATGGCCCAAAAAACTTTTTTGAATTTACTAGTTCTTTCTTTCTGGCAGTAATTATTTTAGGGAATTGCTCTTTTGTAATCTTGATATATAAAAAATCTTTATCATCAATAAGTTTAATATTAAATGGAGGCTGATATTTTTTAATCAGATTTGCCTCCAAAATCAAAGCCTCGATTTCAGAGGAAACTGTAATTGTTTCCACCCGGGCAATTTCGCGAACCAAAACAGCTGTTTTTGGATTATCGGATTTGTTCCTGAAGTAAGATGATACTCTATGGCGCAAATTCAAAGCTTTGCCTACATATAAAATTTTCCCTTCGGAATTTATGAAAATATAAACTCCTGCTCTTTGAGGAATCATTTTTTTCTCAGCCTAAACCTGTAGAAATGTAAACCTAAAACTGATAAATATACTAAAACCATAAACCCGACAGCGCCGCCTATCATGAGCGGGATAGTCCTAAACAAAACGAACGGGGCAACAGTCATATCTTTGGTAAACTTTTGATTACCTACCGTTATTACAATCTGATCCTGATATGAATCAAATAAAGATTTTGTCCGTAATTTAAATTCAAACTCGGCCCAGCCATATGAGGGAATTACACCAGAATTATAGCTTGCACTGTCCAGCACAGCAAGGCGACCGGCATCAAGAGTTAACGGTTGCGGCGGGTAGAATGCATTACCGCTATTTTGTATTTTTACTTTTATTTTAACCGGGAAACCGGCAATAACAGAATTTGGCGCAATAATTTCCGCATCAATCTGCGGTTTACCCAGGAAATCGTTTTCAGAAAGGGTTACTTTAACATCGCGCGAATCCTCGCCGTCGAATTTGTAAGAGCCGGCCGGTATCGGAGCAACGGAAGATGAACCCTTAACAGCAAAAACAAAATGGTTCAAGTCAAGCTTATTAAAATAATCTACCCCGCCGGTGGTATTTTGCCAGGTCGGGTCAACCATCACCCAGCCGCGTTTCTCATCCCAATACTCCGGCCAAGCATGTAAAATATCTTTATTCAAAGAAAGCGGGCGAAGTGCAGGGTTCACAGTGTATGCATAACCTTCCAGCTCACGGGTGGGAATACCGGCTGCCCTTGCCAAAGCAATGAAAAGATCTGTAAATTCCATGCATACGGCAGAGTCCGGGTTATTAAGAGCCGTCACCGCCCCCAACCTTTCAATATCGTCCTTCAGCCTATCTTGGTTGTACTTCAAAGCATTAACAACATAATTAAAAATCGCCTTGGCGCGGGAAGTAGAATCCTCTGCGGGATTTTCTTCCAATATCTCATTTAATTTACCTGTTATTTGAGGATTATCTGTTTCCCAATATTTATCCCCTTTTGTGTATTTATCCCTTAAAGCATCGCTTAGGACAGGGTTTTGTACCTTGGATTTAGTATAAAGCTTGGCCGAGCCGATTACTTTCACATCTAATTTTTGTCCCCGGCCTATCTTGTACCAAGCCAGAAAGTTTCCATCGTTGTCAAGAGTGACATTAAGCGGTTTTGGGTCTATCCGATGATAGACAACATCCTGATAAACAGTATCGGGAGGGAGGGTTAATTTTGTTAAAATCGGCACTAAATTTTTATTTTCCAGGTGATAAATCAAATCAAAATCAAATAGCTGGATTGTGCCAAAATTTGCCGAAACTCCGGAAGATACAAGCTGACTTTTATCAAAGGTCAAAAATATCTTACCTGAAGAGAAAGTCTGACTTTTGGGAGAAGGACTAATGGAACTGGGTTCCCCAAAACTTTGCGGGACAGCCAGAGTCAAATTATAACTTTCCAAATTTGTTGAGGGGGCAATTCGTGGAATCCAAACCTGCCAAACTTTGCCGGATTTTTCGGCAAAATCTTTGGACTTAAAACTCAAGGTCCACGGAAGCACTTTACCCAAACCCGCCACTTGCTGGTTGAATTTAATATTGATAGCAGTTAAATTATCCTCCGGCTTGCTTGAAACATCCAAAGTTCCACCCGGATCCGAAGCTTTAATATCAAAAACCTGAGTCGAACCTATGGTTAACTTGAATTCGGTGGCATAAGATTCGGAGGTTAAATTCCTAAGGGAAATTTTTTCGGTGACAGTGGTTACTCCCACCTCGTCTACGTCATAGACAACATCATAAGCCGTCGCAAACTCACCCTCTGCAAAAACCGTTTGAGGCAAAAAGAGAAATAATGAAAAAATAACTGCAATTAAGATCTTTTTAGTCATCTTTGTATTTTACCTAGTTTGGCATTATTTGTCACTTTACCTTGACACCTCGAAGGTGTAAAGCTAAACTTAAGTTATGCCTGGAAGAATAACTCCCCTGGTTACTAACGAGTATTACCATATTTACAATAGAGGAAGCGATAAAAGAAGTACTTACACACAACCAAGAGATTATGCAAGATTTCAAAAAACTTTCTATTATTATCAATTTTCAGGACCCAAATCAAAATTTTCCCAATCCACTCAATCTAGCTTATTCAAGCCTCTCCAAAATGAAAAATTGGTGGAAATTTTGTGTTTTTGCTTAATGCCTAATCATTTTCATTTTCTTGTTAAACAATTAAGGGAAAACGGCATATCTATTTTTGTAAGTCAATTATCAAATAGCTATACAAGATATTTCAATGTAAAATATAATCGGGTCGGACCGCTCTTTCAAGGGGCGTTCAAATCAGTCAGAATCGAAACAGAAGAGCAGTTAATCCATGTATCACGGTATATCCACTTAAACCCGGTTGTTTCAGGAATAGCGAAACGGCCGGAAGACTATAGATGGTCTTCGTATGCAGAGTATATTACGCAAGCTCCCTTCTTTTGCTCGATTGAGGAAGTAATAAGTTTGTTTAAAATTTCTCAAAAATACAAAAAATTTGTGGAGGATCAAATCGATTACGCCAGAACATTGGAATTTATAAAACATAGCCTACTCGATGAATAGTTTACGTTTACACCTCGAAGGTGTAAAGCTAAGCAAGTATTATTGGTAAAACGTCTTTAATATCCGAAATCATGTAATCCGGTTCTGTCTTGACAAGCTTTCGGCCGTGATAGCCGTGTCCTGCGCCAATTGTTTTGCATCCGGCGTTTTTGCCTGCCTGGATATCGCAAGGGCTGTCGCCTACAACTATAGTTTCTTTGCTCATTACCCGCAATTTGGTAAGCGCCAAATGGATTGGTTCGGGATCAGGCTTCGGTTTGTCAACTTCCTCCGGAGTAATAACGACTTTAAAATATTGCCTGACTCCGGCCAATTCCAAAGATTCCTGTACTTGTTTCCCGTAACGGTTTGTCACCACACCCATGGTCACTCCGGCTAATTTTAGAGCTTTTAGGACTTTCCGGGTATTTGGATATGCTGTTATTAAATGCAAATTTTGGTACTGGAACTCATCATGAGTTTTCATAAGTTCCTCAACATCTTCCAAACCGGTCAGAATACGGTAGCATTCTTTAAAAGAAAGTCCTAAAGTTGGTGCTATTTCTTTCCAGCAAACCTTCCTTTTTAAATGACGCATAATTGAATACTTGTAGGCTTGAAAAAGATACTCTTTTGTATCAAGAAGTGTTCCATCCATGTCAAATAAAACTGCCTCAAATTTGCGTTTTTTCATATAATTTTTGCCAGATACTGGCCGGTATAGGAATCTTTGATTTTGGCAATATTGGCGGGTGTACCTTCGGCAATAACTTTTCCCCCCTTATCCCCGCCTTCAGGCCCCAAATCTATAATCCAATCCGTATTTCTAATTACATCCAGATTATGCTCTATAATTATGACCGTATTCCCGAAATTAACCAGCTTTCTTAAAATTGTCAAAAGCCTTTCAATATCTGCAAAATGCAGACCTGTTGTGGGCTCATCTAAAATATACATGGTATGGCCTGTAGGCCGTTTTGACAATTCTGCCGAGAGCTTAATTCTCTGGGCTTCCCCGCCTGACAAAGTCGGGGCAGGCTGGCCCAACCTGATATATCCCAATCCAACATCAAACAACACCTGCAGTTTGTTTTTAAGTTGAGGGATATTTTCAAAAAATTTCAAAGCTTCCTCCACTGTCATATCCAAAACCTCTGCAATGTTTTTGTTCTTAAAATGAACCTCCAAGGCCTCACGGGTGTATCTTTTGCCGTTGCAGCCCTCGCAAGTCACATAAACATCCGGCATAAATTGCATTTCTATCTTTATCGTACCTTCACCCTCGCAAACTTCACACCTGCCGCCCTTAACATTAAAGGAAAACCTGCCCGGCCCATAACCGCGGATTTTGGCCTCCTGGGTTTGGGCAAACAGATCTCTAATAAAAGTAAAGGTACCGGTATAAGTGGCCGGATTGGAGCGGGGAGTACGTCCTATCGGTGATTGGTCAACCAACACAACTTTATCGACATATTGATCCCCCTCCAAACCTTTAAAGGCTCCGGCTTTTTCGCGGGAGCGATAAATTTTCTGAGCCAAAGCTTTGTATAAAATATCATGAATTAAAGTTGATTTGCCCGAACCGGAAACCCCTGTCACGGATATAAACTGACCCAATGGAAAACAAACACAGATGTTTTTAAGATTATGCTCGGTTGCACCAAGTATTTTAAGAGAGCCCATATTGACCGGTTCTCTTTTAAGCTCACTATTAACCTTAATTTTCTTTTTTCCCGATAAATAAGGTCCTGTAACAGAGCCGGGATTTTTTTTAATTTGATCGGGCGTACCTGCAAAAATTATTCTGCCCCCGTGTTCTCCTGCCCCCGGCCCAATCTCAATTAAAAGATCTGCTTTTTCCATAGTTTCCGCGTCGTGCTCGCAAACTATTACGGTATTGCCCAAATCCCGCAGTTTCTTAAGAGTCGAAATTAATTTAATGTTATCCCGCTGGTGAAGGCCGATTGAAGGCTCGTCCAAAGCATATAAAACCCCTGAAAGCCCCGAACCGATTTGAGAAGCCAGCCTGATCCTTTGAGATTCTCCTCCTGCCAAAGTTTGGGAAGCCCGGTCTAAAGTTAAGTAATCAAGACCCACATCAACAAGAAACTGCAGTCTGGCTTTAACCTCTTTGACTATCGGTGAGGCAATAATCGCTTCCCGTTCGTTTGTTTTTATTGCCTTAATCCATTCCAAAGCTTGTCCTATGGATTGGCCGGTTACTTCGGCAATGTTGAGTCCGTCTATAGTAATAGCCAAAGCCTCGTCTTTAAGCCTTGCTCCTTTGCATTTCGGGCAAGTCTCTTTATACATATATTTTTCAATCTCCCCTTTTACAAAGTCCGACTCTGTTTCTTCGTATCTTTGCTTAAGATAGGCAACCAAACCTCCGAATTCCGAATAAAAATGGGTCCACCTGCCCTGCCTATTCCTGCCTTCTACCTTGAATTGTTCGTTGTCGGCTCCGAATAACAAAATCTTTTTTGCTTCTGATGTTAAATTTCCCAACCTGGTATTTAGATCAAATCCGTATTCTTTCCCCATGGCTTCTATCAGCCGTGTAAACCAGGTCTCATTGGTAGCAAGTTTGCTCCAGGGTAAAATCCCTCCTTCGGCAATTGACAGGATCGGGTTTAAGATGGCCGTCTCGTCAATCCTTAGAAGCGTTCCCAAGCCGGAACAAACCGGACATGCCCCATGAGGTGAATTAAAAGATAAAAGCCTCGGTTCTATCTCTGATAAGGAGATGTTGTCTTTAGGGCAGGCGAATCTTTCGGAATATAAATGGTCAGCCATTTTTTTAGGATTTAAGGGGAATTCCAAAGAAGCATCCAAAATATCGGAAACAATTAAAAATCCTTCACCCATTTTCAGCGCTGTCTCAATACTTTGGTTTAATCTTGAGTAAATATTGTTGTCTTGAACACTTTTCTTATCCAATACTAATCTATCTACAACTACATCAATAGTGTGCTTATTGGTTTTAATTAAGACTAAATCATCCGATAAATCTCTGATATGACCGTCAACTCTTACTTTGGAAAAACCCTTCTTCTTTAGATCCTCAAATAGCTGGCTGTACTCCCCTTTCCTGTCTTTCACAACCGGAGCCAAAATCATTATTCTTCTACCTTTCTTGCTGACGACTGACGACTGACGACTGACGACTTTTTCTGCTATCCCCTGCACGCTCATTCTCGACACTTCCTGCCCGCAAACAGGACAATGAGGATGGCC
>JAHIUE010000043.1 GCA_018817205.1 Patescibacteria group bacterium
AACTGTTATTTGCGATTGTTTAAACGTCGCCGTTGAAAAGATAGCCTTAAGCATTACTTAATTATATACTACGCAGCTTTTCTGGTTTTAAGTAAAAGCAGGATTAATATTACTATTGTAGCACCTGTAATTACTAATCCCTTATAAACGTATTTTTGTGGCTCAAATTCCACAATGTATTCTCCATCATTTTCTACCTTAAACCCGTTCAATAAACTATACACCGGCAGGGGAGTCTTATCTCCACTGGTTTTCCAAAGGCTGTCATAACTTTGGGAAAATATCATCAGTGACGGCTTAGTTAAATTACTTACAATAACTTTGTATTTTGTCGGGTTTATTTCCTGGTAGGTAACGGTAGGATTACTATCGTCTTCCGCATACTTTTCATCAAAATTGACAATCTTCCCCTTAAGTTGCCTTGCTCTATCCTGAAAGAGAGTCCATTTATTTTCGTCTAAAACCGCCAAAGCATTAATAACATTAATATCACCTTCTGAGGCAACTGTTACCTGTTTATCCGAATTCAACTTACCAACCTCAAACCACCTGACATTTGCATTCCCGGAAATCTTTGTTGAAACTTCTCCAATTATTTTATCGTCTTGATAAAACTTTAATTTTCCGCTTCTTGAACTCTCCATCACTCTTGCAAGCAATATTTTATCTTTTCTGAATTCTGAATTCTGAATTCTAAATTCTAAATTCCCTTCCCCTACCACCCACCCCCCTCCTAAATCAAAATCCTGATTGTCAATTCCGTACTTCTCCTGCAAAAAACTTCTCCATCTAATCAAATCAGCCGCTTCCCTTTTCCACCAGCCGGATTCATTAGGAGTAAAATCCAGGTTTTTAGCAGGAAAAAGTAAATCCTTTGGATCCAAGAAACTCGCCGCTAAATCTAAATTCGTCTTATTGTTTAGCACAATTTTAGCTTCAGGAAAATCATTAAGCTTTGTACCCATTCCGGGATATTCTTCAGCAAAGATTAGAGCATTCTTAGAAAGTTTTAATTTTGCACTTTTTGCTGCTTCATTATATAGATTATCTGATCCTATTACCCACCAGATATTGGATGTCATAAAAAATTTATCCTGGTGGTTTTTTGTTTTAAGCAACGGAATAGAAGAATTTTCAACCCTTGAAAGCCATGGTCTTTTTGATAATTGATCCAAGAAAGTATGGTAATATTTAATATTATCCGGATGCATGTTATCTCTTCGAGGATCAAGATACGGATAAACAATATAGCCAATCCCGGCAACGTCGAAAATTTCACCCATATATGAAGCTTCTCTTAAAAAATTAAAAGTCTCGTACGATCCCTTTGTACCAATATCAAAAGGTCTTCTTTGAACCAAACGTGCAGCTTCTACTCTGGGATGGATTTGACTGGAATAGCCTAAGGAAGGAAAAGAGGGAATCCAAAATACCCGGCTAAAACTATTGTCTTTTTCTATGATTTGACCAAGTTCTGCAAACTCTTGTTTAAATAAAGGCTGAGAAAAAGTACCGGTCATTTGTCCGAGCCAAACCGGTCTTGTCAGAAAAATAAAATAGCTAGATAAAAATACTAAAAAAAATATTTTAAGTTTTGGCACTTTATTTATCTTTTTAAGAATCTCTTCTGTGGTTATTCCCAGTAAGATACTGTACGAAAGCGCTTCTAGGATAAAAAACTTAGTTGAGTCACGAAATAACGAAAAACCGGGGATATGCGAAAAAAGCCAAGGATAAACTTGCGGTAAGGGTTCTGAAGTACTTTTAGTTAAGAAGATAGAAAATATGGCGATTAATAACCAGAATCCAACGACCGAATTTCTCAGTCGGAGTATGGGTGCAAGAAATACAAGTATTGGGATAAGAATAAATTCAGGACGTAAAGTTGTGATATTGCCAAAGATATTTTTAAACCAGTGAGGTGCAAGTAGTAATATACTATGACCTAAATTTATAAGACTTAAAAAAGAAGCTTGAGTAAAGAAAGCATAAGTGCTGGAAGAAATGGGAGCTTTAAATAAAGATAACAGCCAATAAGCATTTAATCCCATTACTACTGCGCCAATTATTACTCCACTGCTTATCCAGTCTAAAAACAAAGCGGCTCTTTTTTTAGAAACCAATAATATTTGATAAAAAAATAACGTTGAACTTAGCAGAAATAAAATATAAATAAATCTAAAATCAAAAAAACCCAAAATTGAGACTGCCAAACCTGCCAGGATTTTTTTATTAAATCCTCCCTTAATAGATTTTTCTATTGCCAAAAAGGCTATAGGAAACCAGGCATAGATAAGTGCTATTGATAATTGCCCACCGTCAATAACCAAAAGAATATAAGTAGTTGTTAAATAAAACAAAGAGGCGATAAATTTAGCGCAGTCCGTAAGATTAATACTCCCACAAAATTTCCAAATACCGACACATCCTAAAAGTAAAAACGGTATAAAAAGAAGCACTCTTTCCACCACATTGAAACTTAAACCAAGATTTGCCAGAATACCTGCTATAAATGACGGTGGCCAGGACCAAAGAAAAAAAGCCGAATACTCTCCTAATCCCTCAGCTCCACCCTCTGACCAAACATAAGGAAAATTCATTAAAGACTTAAGTAAATTCGTGGAAATTATTGGATAATCATTGGCTACTTTTGGCCCCGGAAGAAACCATTGCCAGTAAACTGCAAATAATAAAAATAATAATACTATTACCAAAAACTTATCTTTCATTTTTTAGCTCTAATATATAGAGCAACGATCCTCCTGCCATAATCCAAAATGATAAACCTAAGAGTCTTAATGCAAACCCCAAGTGGTTTAAGACAATAAATAGGCTGCTTAACAGAACAAAAAACAACCCTGTTAAGAAAATAAACTTGCACAAAAGTCTCATCTAAAAGATTATATTACATTTTGATATATAATTTAGTATATGTTAAGGAAAATATTTCCTATTCTTTTTATATTTGCAATTATCCTTTCCCTATACTATCCAGCTCTGTTTACTTATTTTTTCCCAGGATGATTTTTTTCATTTCAAAGTAAGTTTTACAGGTGGAAGCATATCTCAATTCGTTAACTTTTTTGGTTTTCATTCGTTTGCCGAAAGGGGAATTGCATTTTATAGACCAGTTTTTAGAGAGGCTCTTTTTAATACTTTCTATGCATTGTTTGGATTAAACCCCTATCCATTTAGAGTCCTGCAATTTTTCCTGCTGTTTTTAAATTCGGCTCTCGCCTACTATCTAATTTATAAACTCTTTAAAGATAGAAACCTCTCTTTTTTTGTAGCTTTCTTTTATGCTGTGTGCGCCGCTCAAGTTGCATCTCTTTATTACCTTGCAGGTGGAATACAGGTACTGGGAGCTACCACCTTTTTGCTTCTAACTCTAATTTTAATTATAAAACATTCGGCTTTCTCCTTTGTTACATTCCTCTTGGCTTTGGGTTCTCATGAACTAACCTCTGTGCTACCTTTTTTAATTTCAGCGCTACTTTTTATCCAATATCCAGTCGATAAAGCCATAAGGAAAATATGGCAAGTTCTACCTTTCTTCTTTGTTTTATTCGGTTATCTATATTTGGAAATTTTCAAAATAGGTTTCTCTACAAAAGAATTACAATACCAGACAGTCTTCAACATAAAAACCCTCCTCAATTCATATATGTGGTATGTCGGATGGGCATTGGGTCTGCCGGAAATGTTAATAGATTTTGTCCAGCCCGGATTTAAGTTAAATTCGGCATTGATGAGATATTGGGGGAATTATTACTTGATTATCTTTTCTGCTTTTTTTATTAGTTTATTTTTACTTATAACAGGAACTACATATTTACTAATTAAAAAAAATAAACTATTTTTAAACAAAAAGTTTCTCTTTTTTGCTCTTTGGTTTATATTTAGTCTGGTGCCGGTTATTCTACTGCCTCTCCATAAATCAACTCAGTATTTAGAAACAGGGCTGGTTGCATTCTGGACCATCATAAGACTTATCATCTTAAATGTATACCGATTAAAAACTGCAAGAATTTTCTGTGCAGTCTTAATTATTTCTTTATTTACTCTTTCTGCAACATCAGCAATTTTACAAAGAACCACTTATTGGGCGGCCGAAAGAGGAAAATATGCTAAACAATTAATAGAATATGTAATCGCTCTTTATCCAACATTGCCTAAAGGAGCAATCGTATATTTTGAAAATGACCCAAATTATCCATTTGTAGCAAAGGATTGGGGTTCAAGTTCAAAACAGGCGTCTTTTATATTAAATAACGAGGATGCATTAAGGCTGATTTATAAAGACCCGACGCTAAAAGTTTTCTATCAGGATTTAATTCAACCACCAATTAATCCGGAAAATAAAATCTACAAAATAAAAGCTAAAGTATTCTAAGATCTTATTTCAATTTCCTATACTCAACAAATGATTGAATAAGCCCAATAACCCAACCCAGGAAACTTATACACATTATAATCTCGCCAATAGATTTTAGGCCAATAGAAGTCAATAGCGCTGATAAAATAAACAGGGATAAGGCTCCACAAATGGTAACTTTACTGTCTAACCGGAATTGCCAAATCATAAAAGTATAAAAAATCATTATCCACCAATAAATCATTGACTCAACAGAAAAGTTGAATTTTAATAATGAAATAATTAGCAAACCAATAATTAGTATTGAAATGAATACTAAAATTTTAATTTTTTTCATCATGATTTTTTCGTAGTTTCCATAGCACCAATATTAAACCTGCTATAACGGCCGATAAGGAAACTTTTCTTCCTTTTACTAATAAATCTTGCGGAGTAAACTTAACAATCATTTCATAATCTCCTTTTTTATCAATAAGCCATCCGTTAGCATAACCGTTTGCCAGAAAATGGCTGTTTCCGACTTCGATCCCGTCACTTGTTAAAACTTCCCATGCCGGATCATAAAGCTCGCTAAGTATTAATGCGTATTTATCCGTTGCATTTTTAATATCAATTTTATACTCTGATCCATTCACCTTTGTAAAAATAATTTCCGGTAAACTACCGGCAGAAAAGTTCTCTTCCTCTAACCGTAAGAATGGCCCCTCAGTCATAACTTTAATTAGTGACACATTACGTATTAAGACTTGAGTAGTGCGATCATACGGTCTACTAAATTCCTTATTTTCACATTTTTCCTGGCCTTCTGTCCAAAATATTCCTTTACAATTATTCCAAGGGGAAACGCGAAAAATCAGAGTAGCAGTATCCGATGTGCCTCTGGGCGTATAAAAAGCAGTATAATTCCTTATATCAAAATTATAACCATCAGGGCCTAAATCCTTCAAAAACTGCCTGCGCACAGCATTGTTTTCAACCGGATCATTATTCCCCTCGATGCTAACTTGAACACCGCTTCCTTGTTTAATCAGGTAATCTACACTCAAAACATAGGTAGCATAAGGATTAAAATTCTTTATCGGGAAAGATTTTTCAGCTACTCCATGATCTACTTTCATCAATAACTCCGATGGCCCATCTATTAAATTAATCGGTTCCGGCATATTCCATCCAATTTCATGAGTACCTTCAGTTATGTTAAACGAACCAAAAGATAGTAGTCCATTTTTCTTCAATTCTCCTTTTTTTAAAATCAATTTATCATCTATTTGAAACTGGACATATTCACTATATGATGGTTTAAAATAGCTATCCCAATTATTAATATTAAATAGGAGTTCATAATTACCTGCCTTGTCGACTCTAAATTGATATATATTCCTATCTTTTAAAGGATAATCGGCTTTTTCTAAATATCCGTAAATCGGTTCTATACCTTTTTTCAAAACAAATTCCTTTAGTAATTTTTGTAAATAAATAATCCCTGCCTTTTTATCATTTGGGGAGTTATTTACTAAATTATCAATCACTTGAAAATGTCTAAAGAATAGTTTGTACAAATCTTCTTGTATAAAAAATGGGGGGTTGTTATACGGACTACCTTCTAGAGGATAAGCATACAGCTCCTGAAGCTGCCTATGGTAATTATCTAACGCCCTGTCAACTCCATCAAAATTATTTGATTCAAATTCCTTTTCTACCTCAACCAATCTTTTCCCAAGCAGGGAAATTTTTTTAATTATCTTATTCTTCTGATCAGTTATTCTTGCAGTTTCTAAACCCTCTTTAATTAATATAAGAGGATATAAAAATGATGAGGGTAAAATTCTTACTGACGGAAAAATAATATCCTCCCTTAGTAAAATGCTCTGTTCTATGCTTTTACTTTTCAAGTCAAATTTAAAAATAGGGTAAATTATCTCTGATTTTGTTAACTTATCATCAATTGGTATTTTCCCGTTATAAAGAACTGTGTCTTGTTCTGGTTCTACGTTTAATAAATCTTCTATCGAGCTTCCATATCCTGATTTAATGAGGCTCGTAGTAAGATAAATACTATTATCTTTCCAATCTATATATTCCCAGAAAGACAATTTACCAAAATTCTTAACCTCCTTAAGACCGCTGTTTAAAGCAATCTTTTGCAGTCTATCGGTTATATTAGAAGGATCCCTCATTCTTCTTATTTTCCAATCAATATCTCCTCTCGTCAAAATATATCTAGCATTTAAAGCACTCATCACTTTAGGAAAGTTTTGCCTCGTTAAAAATATTCTCTCTAAATTACTCGAAATATCGTCATAAAATGGAATATTGGTATTAAAAGATATCGAAGATTTTGGAAAGATTTGATTAGATAATTCTACGCCTGAATATCCATTTTCCCATGAATAGGTTATACCTTCACTCCCCAACGGTAAAACTGTTAATCTAAAATTATCTTTTTGTGAGGCTAACCAGTCTGATGCATCCTGATAAAACTGCGGCACCTTTACCTGGAAACCTACTTCTAATTTATTTGTTGGAGTTTCATTGCCTGTAAAAACATATCCTATCCAAAAAGGAAAACCCCAAACTACGAGAATCCAAAAAACTATTATCATCCAAAAAATCTTCCCCCATTTGGCACCAAACAATTTTTTAATTTCAAAACAACCAACCGCAAAAAGTATGGCGGCGGGGAATGATAAAATAAACCCAATTTTTTCTAAAGGGTTTCTGAAAATTTGCAGAAATGAAAAATACAGAAACGCCTTATCAAAAAATTCACCAAAAGGAGGATTATTTCCTTTAGCCAAAAATAAAGCTATAAGAAACAATCCTCCAAACATCAATATATAAACGTTTCTTCTTTTAAGAAACAGGGGAATCAATATAATACCGGATATTAGAAATTCAAAGAATGTGAGAATAGGGAATTGATAAATCCCTACCCATTTCAGTTGCTCAGTATATTCATAAAAAGAAACATGTTTTAATCTAAATATGTAAGTTAATAAACCTAGCCTTTGGCTTATTTGAGAAAATATATTGTAATTATTTCCTGTGTTAAAGGAAGTGCTGGTCACAGCATCAAAACTACCCAACCCCACATAACTGAAAACCTGGCTTATCCACCACAAATTAGCTAAAAACCAAAATAAAACGGTTAAAAAGAAGAATTTTAGAATATAAGACCTGTCTTTCTTATGTATTAAAAAATGAAAAAAACCAAAATAAAACAGTACTCCCCACATCAAAAAAACAAAAGCTATAGAAGTTAAAGCATATGACAGGATAGCCGAAGCCAAACCGATTAATATTGCATAAATATATCTTTTTGTCCGCAATCCCTTAATAAAAAAATATACGGAAATTGGTAAAAGCGCATAGAAAACAATGAAATTGTTTAAAAACCTATTCCATATATTTACCAATGAAAAAGGGTTAAACCAATAAAATAAAACTCCGATAAAACAAGCCAGATTGCTTATTTCCGGAAAAAGTTCTTTTACTAATTTATAAATCGCCAAACCCGACAACATAAAAACCAGCCAGAAGAAAATACCCTGTAAGACAACTCCAGGTATACCAAAATGTTGCAGTTGGGCAAAAAACCAGTAGGTAGGTGTGGCAGCCGTGCCAATATTTAGAGGGTGTCCCAAGGTATAATATGCCCAAGCATTATTATTAATATTAAGCTGCAGATTAAAATCATAAAAAGGTAAGCCTGATTCTCCCGTACCTAATATGTTCCCTCCTCTAAACCAAATAGCAATAAGTATAGTAGGGATTATCGCCATTATAAACAAGGCGAACCATTTGTTTCCTCTTAATCTCGCGGCTGAGATACTGTAAAATAACTTAAACATTGCTCTTTACCCATAATCCGTCGTATGTACCTCTCAGAAACTTCATCCCATCAATAATTCTATTACTGGAAAATGAAAGGAGAAAATAATAAATGCAAAATAGAATTAAAAAAAAAGAAAATACAATAAAATTTTTTCCGAATCTTCTCATAAATATCACCCTATTCCTTCCTACCCAATATGCTCTTGAAAGCACCCTGTCTACATCATCTTTTGGATCCCATGATAACATATGGTAAGCCAATGCTTGCGGTGCATAATATGTCTTGTAACCTTTTTCTCTGGCACGAAAACAAAAATCCGTATCCTCATAAGTGGCAAAATAACAGTCGTCAAAAAAATGTATTTTTCCTAATACTTCACGCTTAACTAATAATGCGGCCGGAGCTACCTGAACTTCTTCAACTTCTTCATATTGGCCCTTATCTTCTCCTCCCCTAAACAGAATTTTACCTGTCCATAAATTTATAGCAGTGCCGGCAGACCATATTCTTTTCTTTTTACCCCAATAATATATTTTTGGGGTAACAATCCCTATTTTGCTATTAGATTCTGCCACCTTAACAAGTTCACTAAGCATATTTTTCTCGGCGACCATATCGTGGTCGAAAAAAAATAAATAATTTGCCGTTAACTTAGCTTCTTTTATACCGGTATTTCTTCCGCCGGTAACTCCTGTATTGGTTTTTAAATTAATAAGTTTGATTTCGGGGAATTTCTTTTTAACATTTTCATATGTTCCATCTGTTGATCCATTATTCACAACAAAAACCTCTCTTGGTTTAAGAGTTTGATTTTGAATTGAGGCAATACAATTTTTTAAAGTATTCCAACTATTATATGTTGGTATAATCACCGAGACCTTTTTCATAATCCTTTTCTATCATATCAAAGCAACATATGCAATTTATAGAAGAAAATGTAGCAATCGTAAAATAAATATGCTAGTATAATTCGCAGCCAATCTATTAAATTTATGGAATTAAGAAGATATGATATTTTATATAAAAACGAAGCCGACTTTTGGTGGTTTAAAGGAAGAAGAATTCTGCTTGAAAGAATTTTAAAAAATCTGCCTAATAAATCTTCCTTGAAAATATTAGATACCGGATCATGTACAGGATATAACCTGCATTTATTGAATAAATATGGAAAAGCATATGGAGTTGACGTTGAAAAAAAAGCTATAGAGTATTGTAAAAAGAGGAGGTTTAAAAGAATGCATCTTTTAAAAAATGGTATGCAGTTGCCTTTTAAAAGTAATTCCTTTGATGTAATTACTTGTTTAGATGTACTGGAACATATTGAAAAAGATGAAAAATATTTACAAGAACTAAATAGAGTTCTGAGGTCTAAAGGAATATTAATAATATTTGTGCCGGCTATTAAGTTGCTTTGGAGCCAACTTGATGTTAAATCTCATCATCAAACTAGATATACTATTTCTATGCTTAAAAATAAAATAAGGAAGACAAGATTTTTAATAAAAGAAATTAAATATTTTAACTATATATTGTTTTGGCCCATGTTGCCTTTTAGACTAATCCAAAAACTTCCTTTCTTTAAAAAAAATGAATTTGGATCAGAATTAATTGTAAATAATAAACTAATTAATCAACTTTTATATTATATTTTTGTATTCGACGTTTGGTCAACAAAATGGTTTTCACCACCTATAGGCGTGTCAATATTCTTCGTAGCAGAAAAGGGATAAAAATAAAATTAAATTTAGAATTTTCAACCATGAAAACAAAAAAAAAGCATATTTCCATTGGTGTTATCTGCTTTAATGAAGAACCAAATGTGGCATTTGCTTACAAAGAGCTAGTTGAAATTACAGATAAAAACAAAAAATATAACTATGATTTCATTTTTGTTGACAATGGCTCAACTGATAATACCAGGGAAGAAATAAGGAATATTACTAAAAAAGATAAAAGGGTTGCCGGCGTTTTCCTATCCAGAAATTTTGGTAATGAAGCATCGGTTCAAGCATCTTTAGATTACGCTCAGGGAGATGCCTACGTATGTTTTGAGGGAGATTTACAGGATCCAGCCAGAATTATATTGGACTTTATTAAGGAATGGGAAAAGGGATTTGATGTGGTAGTTGGAGTTAGAACAAAAACAGCAGACAATTTTATTATGACCAAGGTTCGGAAATTGTATTATAGAATCTTTAAAAGTATCTCTAATATTGAAGTTCCTGTTGATGCAGGCAGTTTTGCCTTAATAGATAAAAAGGTCATGAATGCTATTAAGCAACTCCCTGAAAAACACAGATTTAATAGAGGATTAAGAGCCTGGGTGGGATTTAAAACAACATTTGTAAATTATCACCGACGTCCCAGACAAAGAGGAAAGAGCTCTTATAATTTATTAGGTTATATCCATCATGCAGAAAAAAGCTTTTATGGATTCTCTTATGTGCCGCTGGATATTATTGTGTATGCCGGTCTATTTATAGTAATTCTCTCTTTCATCTTTATTATTATTTATTTATCTTCATTTATATTATTTGATCAAAAAATTGAAATTCCCAAGTTGATATTATTTTCAATTGTTCTATTTGGAGGGATTCAACTTTTGGCTCTTAGTATTATTGGAAAATACATTCAAGTTATTGTAGAAGAAACTAAAGCCCGTCCGGTTTATATAGTGGAAGAAGTTGTGAAGAACAGTTTTCTAGAAAAGAATAAATCAATTTAAATCCGAATTGTTAACAATCCTCGGTTTTGGTAGAGGAATAATAAATTTTCCTCTAAACCCTTTATCTTTAAGTTTTGGCATTAATTCTTGCGCTATATGCCAAGATAAAATCAAAGCATAATCAGGTTGTTTACTGTATAACTGACTCTCATCCTCAATAGGTATCAGTGTACCGGGAATATATTTTCCTATTTTATAAGAACCTTTAATCTCTACTACACAATCCAATATATCCTGATCTAATTTTAAGTAATTAATCAGTGTACTGGCACGGGAAGGAGCACTAATACCAAAAACTCTCTTTCCTTTTTTCTTTATCTCTAAAAGTAGCTTTTGTAATCCCAACTTTGATAATACAACCTTATTCTTAAATTTAAATAGGTTGTTCATCTGGGTAACTATTTCTTTCTCTTTTGCCAATATTTTGGAGACGCTCTTATTCTTGGGATACAAACCTTTTCTGGCAGCATAGACCCTGATAGACCCTCCGTGTGAGGGTATTTGTTTGGCATGAAAAATTTCCAGTCCATGCATATTCATCAAATAATTTAAACTAGCTAACGAATAGTATCGTAGGTGTTCATGATAAATTGTGTCATATTGAACTGTCTTAATTAATGGATAAAGATAGTGTGATTCGGAAATAAAAACACCATCCGGGCTCAAAAGCGAGATAATATTATCCAAAACCCCGTTTACATCTTCTATGTGTGCAAATACATTTGCTGCTGTAATAATTTTTGCTTTTCCATACTCTTTTTTAACTTTGGCAACCACTTCAGCCCTGAAGTAATTTTGTACAGTAGGTATGCCCTTCTTAATTGCTAACTTGCCAATATCCTCAGGGGTAATCCCTAAAACTTTAGCGTATGAGATAAAATTACTAAGCAGTGTACCGTCATTGCTTCCAATATCAACTACTAAATCATCCGTATGTAAACCAATAATTTTCCTTACTTCTTGTCCTAAATCAGCGAAATTATCCCTTAATACTTTTGTAGTCCCGCTTGTATAAGGATATTCTTTAGGGAAAATTACCTGAGGATCAACAACTAAACCCAGTTGTACCAAATGACATTTTGAGCAATAAAGTAATTCCGCCGGATAACTAGGTTGTTCCTTAGGTTTTGAACCAATAGGATGCAATTGATTAACAGGGGGTAAATACCCCAAGAATAAAACGGATTTCAAATTTGAATTATCACAAATTTGGCAATTTTCAGTAACTTGACTACCTCCAGTACCAAACACAGATCCCGAATTTAACTTAGTCATTTTTAGGTTGTAAATGGGCAAAAACATTATACCACTGCACTGTTTTTTGTAAACCGTTTTTCAAAGAAGTCTTTTGTTTAAAACCTAACTTTTTTAATTTCGTTACATCCGGACAACGACGTAAAGTACTACCTTTATTCAGTTTTCCGGGAACTATCTTAATCTTTATATTAAAACATGCGCCAATTTCCTCAGTCAGTTGCTTACTGGAAACTTCTTGCATTGTACCGATATTATAGATTTCCAAATGCTTACCTTTATCTAAAATTTTCAATATACCATTTGTGAAATCATCAATATAAATATAAGCCCTAGTTTCTTTTCCGGAACCCTGTATTGGTAATTTAATAATTTCTTTACTTTTATTATTTTCAATTATATTTTTCATTCGCAAAGTTAGTTGCGGTATAACATGTTCCCAGCCCATATCAGGACCGTAAACATTATGTGGCCTCACTATTATTACCCTCTTAAAAAATTTTCTTCCATAATTTAGAACTAAAAGTTCACTGATAATTTTTCCTCCACCGTATGAATATCTTGGATTCAGTGGATCCGGAATAACTAAAGGAACCGCTTCCGGAGTAGGTATAATCGGTGGAGTTTGATAAACTTCGGAGCTTGAGACCAGTAACAACTGACGTACATGATGCTTTATACAACCATCCAAAACATTCATCATCCCCTTAACCCCAACCTCTAAAATTAATTCAGGCTTTGTGTAAAAAAATTCTGTCCCATTGATATATGCCAGATGCAATACCATATCTACTCCCTGACAAGCCTTTTCAACTAACTTTGGATCTCTGATATCACCCTTAATCATTTCAAACCTGCCTTTAAGACCATCAAGTCTTCTCATTGATCCCCGGGATTGATTATCTAAAACCCGTACAATTTCTCCATTATTAACTAAAGTCCTAACTAAAGCACTTCCGATAAAACCAGTGCCACCGGTTACTAAAATACTTTTTTTCATCTTAATTTTAGCCTTTCAATTGTTTTATTAATTTGCAGCTTTTGTCCGTATGCAATTTTAGGTAGCTTATCAACTGGAAACCACTTATAACCTTTATATTCCATACCTTCATTTCTTACTTTCCCCGAGACAATTTTGACCGGATAAATCATACTAATGGGATGTTTTGTTTCATCCTGATTTATCCGGTCATCAATAAACGTAGGAAAATTCGGATTAAATGGCGGGATAATTTTAACTTTTATCCCTAAATCCGAAGCGTGTCTATCGATCGCTTCTTTCAGGGTCTCATCTATCCAAACTCTTCCTCCGATCATACACCAACATCCCTTTGCGTACCCAGTTTTTCGAACCAGAAGAAGTATCTCCCAGCTTTTTTTTATCATTCTTAAGATTACTAAATTAACTGTGGGTATGGGAGTTTGTTTAACTACCAACCTATAGTCATTATCACTCATCCGGTAATGCTTTTTTTGCATAAATCTTAGAAGGCAGTACTATCAGGAACTCTCACCAGTTTCTTTTTGGTTTTTAAATTATGCAAATTTAACACCCCCCACAAAAACCACCTCAAATATTCTCCAAACCAGGGACCTAGCGCGAAAGTTGATTTTCCTCCATACAATCTATCAATGGAAATAATTGGCACTTCCCCTAACTTCATTCCTGCAGCTTGGGCTTTTACTGCTAATTCAAAAACAACTGCCCATCCCCTTGGTTTCGATTCTAAATCTATTTTATCCAAAATAGATTTTTTAAACATTTTAAATCCGGTAGTAGAATCAGTTAAATAGGAACCGGACAAATAGCTAAATAGTCTATTGGCAATCCTGGATAATATTCCCTCAACAAAAGAACCACCTAATCTTCTACCCCCGTAAGCATATCTTGTGCAACTGACAAGGTCGCAACCATCATCCATAAGCTTTACCATATCCCCTATTGCTAAAGCAGGTCCGGCGTCGTCAACTGCAAAAATTAAAATATATTCGCCTTTGGAAGCTTCTACTCCTGCTTTAATTGCATTTGGCACACCTTTACCAAATTTATTATGTACTAATCTTATATTTCTAAATTTTGGCTGCAATTTCTTTATTACAGGAATTGTGTCGTCTTGCGCAAAATCAAATATAACTAAAATTTCATTAGAAATATCTAAAACTGCCGTTAAAATCTTAAGCATCATCTCAACATTAATTCCTTCATTCCTGACAGGTAATAAAATAGAAAGTTTTGTGGAAGAATTAATATTACTAGTCATTTAAGAAGTCCTTAATCAAGGTAGCCACATATTTAACATCTTTGTCAGTCATTGTAAAGGCAGAAGGCAACCACAATGCGTTTGATGAAAGCTTGGAACTGTTTGGGAAATTTTTATCAGGATTTTTGTAGGGTTTTTGGGTATGAATAGGAAACCAAAAACGTCGACAATGTATCCCTTTTTCTTTTAAGAATTTATCTAACGCATCCCTTTTCTCAACCAAAGCATCTGTCCATAACGGCAATCCTCCGTTTTCTAAATCTAAATCAAATATCTTTATACCCTTTACATCGTTGAGGTATTTACGGTATAAAAAATTAATTTTTTTCATTCTTTGCATTCTCTTTTTTAGATAAAATAATTGTCCCAAACCAACCGCTGCTTGTAAATTGGTGTATTTAAAATTGAATCCTATTGAATAATGTATATCATTCCCACCAGTTCCTCTGTTCGGCCTTCCGTGATCCTTTAATTCCTTAAGTGACTGATATATTTTTGTGTTATTTGTTACTATAATACCTCCTTGCCCTGTGGTAATAATCTTTGGAGGAGAAAAAGAAAAACAACCTGTATCTCCATATGTCCCTAAATATCGGCCTTTATATTTAGACATAAAAGCCTCTGCAGCATCCTCTATAACAAAGAGATTATTTTCTTTAGCAATTTTCAAAACCTCATTTATATCTGCTGGTCTACCACTTACGTGAACGGGAATTATAGCCTTAGTTTTTTTTGTAATGGCTTTTTTAATCCCCTGCATATCTATGGTAAGGGTTTCGGGATCTACGTCAACAAGTACCGGTTTTGCTCCGCACATCTCTACTGCATTGGCAGTTGCAATAAATGTCATATCTGGGATTATTACCTCATCATCCCGCCCTACTCCCACTGCCTTCAAGGCAAGATATATTGCCATAGTTCCACTGGTTACCGCTATTGCATACTTGCTTCCAACCAAGCTTGCCACTTTCTTTTCAAATTTTGCCGTAAGTTCTCCATCATTTAGAAAATTACTTTTTAAGACCTTATCAACAAGAATCTTCTCTTTATCACCAATAATCGGCTCCCACCAAGATATTTTCTTCATTTTTCAAATCCTTTAAAATATTTTTTATCCACTATTACCATTTCTTTATCTCCTATTTTAAAAGTTGCTGGCGGAAATGGTTCAAAAATCATAGCTTTAATAAACCTTAATATTTTGCCTCCGTCCCAATTCCAATTTATTTCACCGTTATTGGGTAATGTTTTAAGGTAAAAGGTAGCCTGCTTTTCGTTCTGGGGAGTTGAAATAATTTTTTGACCTTTTAACCATAAATCAACAATTTTCGCAAAAAGAATTGAACCTTCTTTTGTAAATTTATCATATAAGCTTTTTGCGGTATCATTTTTATCAATTTTAATTCTCTTTTGAAAAATAACCGGGCCAGAATCTATACCTTCATCCATCCAGTGAGCAGTCACACCCGTATATTTTTCCCCGTTAAATATAGCATGAACAGTTGAAAATCTACCTCTATATTTTGGTAAAAGAGCCGGATGAAGATTTAGACATCCAATTTTAGGGATATCTAAAACTTTTTTGGGAATAATTTGAGTTCCTCCTATACAAAAAATGATCTCGGGATTAATTTCCCTGATTTTGTTATAAACAGAAGTGTCTTTAACTTTCCTTTTTTTTATAGTTGAAAGATCGTTTTCTAAAGCAAATTTAACCAAAGACTGATGCCAACTGTCTTTTCCCAAATCATCAAAATTACCAATTACCAACTTAGGCACTATTCCTACTTTAAGTAAAATCTTTAAACAATTAAAACCAATTTGTTTGCCACCAATAAATACACAATTTCTATCCATTATTTCCTTGAGTAGCTTACCTTCTTCGCGGAAAATACTTCTTTTGCAGTTACATTCTCAAAAGACGGAATTACTTTATATTCGGCGGTGATATAACCCTTGGGAAGCTTACGTTCCCCACCTACCACTATTCCCCATAAATCTATCACCTCAACTCTTTTAGGTACCATCATACCTTTATAATTTGAGTGTGGGGTAGCTACTATTATTACATCGCAAATCTCGACTAATTTCTCTTTAGAAACAAATGTGGGATCTTTAGTAAATTCTTCTGAGTAGTAAACCTGAGCACCATTGAATCTTAAAATTTTTCCTAACTTATATGATAGAGAATCTCTTGTATCGTCAACATCGGCCTTAAATGCCATTCCTAAAATACCTATTTTCTTATTAGCCAAATCGTGTCTTTCTTTTAAATCATCTACTATGAAATTAGGCAAGCCTTCGTTAATCATCATAGCAGCATGACCTAGTAAAAAATTATTCGAATCAAAGGCAGCAAGCTGCATGGTATCTTTTAAAAGACATGGCCCCGCAGAAAAACCGGCTGTAGGCAAATTTGCTGCTCGTTCATACCCCTCTTTCATAGCCCAACGGACCTTTTCGTAATCTACCCCGAATCTGCTCGAAATCATGTAGAACTGATTTGCCAAGGCAAATTGAATGTATCTTAAAGCATTGGAGAATAATTTAATAAGCTCTGCCTCTCCCATTGAAGTTTTAATAATTTTTGGGGCAATTACACTGAATAAATTTGCTGCTCTCTCTACCGCCTGATCGCTTAAACCGGCTACAATTTGAGGCAATTCTTTCAGTTCTTTTATAGCATACCCCTCAGTAATACGTTCGGGGCAATATGCTATATGCCATTGCCTTCCATTACCAAGCATTCGAAGCAATTGTTGACAAGTATTTGGATAAACAGTGCTTCTAATAATAATTGTTTGGTTTTGGTTTAAATATTCCCTGATATTTTCAAAAAATTCCAGGAAAGCCCTGGTTTGAGGAGTAAGATGTTCATCAACCGGCGTACCAATAGTAACAATTACATATATAGCTTTTGAAATATCCTTAATATCATATGAAACGGTCAACGTACCTTCCTTTAATACTTTTTCTAATATCTCTTGTGCACCATATTCAATAAAAGGCATTTGACCTTTTTTGACCTTTTCACCAGTTTCCTTATTAATATCATAAAGGCAAACCTTTAATCCTTTTTCAGCGAAAGCAATACCTAGCGGGAGTCCAATATGACCCAATCCGCCAATTATAATTAGATCGTATAAACTATTAGGAGCTTTTATTGGCATAGGCTTAATTGCTCACGATCATATCATAAACCAAGCTCTTTTAAAACTTCTTCTCCGATATCCACTATATCCTTATTAATAAACCTATATGCATGAAAATTGCTTATTTTGTAAAAATTGTTTTTGTTTCCCCTAATAGGATCTTTATACCAAATTCCCAGTTGACCGCCTTCCGTCCTCAATCCAACTTTTAATATATCAACGCAATTTTGGTGAGTATGTTCAGGACACTGGATATTGGTTCTCATCATCCCCGGATCCGGAAAATTATTTAAAGAACCATCCATATTTACCCTGGTCCAAAATTCAAATCCCGCCATGACAGTACCTTCGTCAAAGTAGCCGCTTTCTTTATCCGCAGTTTCATCAAAATAGAATAATGACCTTTCCTCTTGACTGATTTTCCCCACCAGTTGACGGAACTTACTTTTCATCCTGATCTGCTCACTTCCTCGCAGACCCGCATTGGTTAATTCGTAGTTAAAAAAAATACTGGTTACTTTGTAATTCATAATAATAAACGGGATAAGCAGTAAAAAAATCGCCCAGGCAAAATTCTTGATGGCTTTTGTGCTTTTTATACGATCATAAATTATTACCAGAAATCCTGATATAAATAGACTGGTACCAATTGAGGGTATACTTAAATATCTTTGAGGACCCATAAAGACTAACTGTAAATCCGAAGGAAGCCAAGTAAGCAAAATAAACAAAAAGGAGAAAGAAAACCCAACAACAAGAGGAAACAGTTTTTGATCTTTACTACTTAGCCACTTAACGGTAAAAAAGCCTGCCAATACCGAAATATAAAAACCTAATATAGCAGGCATAGCCATCAGGTTTGCATCAAAATGAATGCGTACCGCCGGAGAAATATTTTGCCAATTAACATTGAGTACATAGATTATTAAACCAAAAATAAAAACAAATGTCGTAATCATAATTGATAATTTCAAAGGCTTTTTGTAGATAAACATAAGCAAAACAACTGCCATTATTCCCAATCTGATAACAGGACCAAAAATTAAGGAGGTGATGTAGCTACCCAAATCCCCAAAATTCAACTTACCTAATATTTTCCAATAATCCTCGTATAAAAACAGGCTGCCAAGTGATGAAAAAGGATATATCAGCAACTGTAAATTTCCCTTTATAATACTGTCTATTCTTAGATTGGTAATTATTGAGAACTGATTAGGGGTAAAACCAGTAACAGTACCTTTATATAAAGTATTGTAAAACAAATAAAAAATAACGGGCGGTAAAAAGATTAGGAAAGTTCTTTTCAAAGATGTAATCCATAAATTCTTTTTAAATTTTCCCAAGGATATCAGAAAAAACTCCGACAAAATAACTAAAAATAGGAGCGGATACATTCTTTCCGGTTTTAGCAATAAAGAGATAGTCAGTAATAAACTTGAAATTATAGACCATTTTAGAAAGTTTTTGTTAAATAAAGAAAAATAATATGAGATTAAAAATGAAGCCAAAGATATGGTAGTTAAAAAATACCCGCCGGAAGAAAGCTGAAAGAGAACTCCTGCATGGGTGTATGAGACGGTATATAGTAAACTTGCTATAAATGCCAGCAATCTCTTTTTAAAGATTGTCAGTATTAAAAGATAAATACTAAGACCTGCAAAGATCTTAAAAACATGAGTCACTAAATGAAGTTGTACAAAATTTAATCCTATGAATTTTTCTAATATTCCGACATAGTATGATTCAGGATAATAAATTCCCAAGACCTGAACTTCCTGTAATAAATGATTAAATGACAAGTTATCGAAAAGCTTAAAGTAATAAAGCACTTGCCAATCCACATCCCTAAAACCATAATTAAGCTGATTTGAAAAAATAAATCCATTTAAAACAACTGTGGTTAACAATAGAACAAAAATTGCAAGCAGATTCCTTTTATCCAGTAGTAAATTCTTCATCTTTATTTTATTATATATAAATCTCTGATGAAAGAAATTATATCTTATCTTAAGAAAGAATGGCGTCTCTTATTAATATTTATTTTGCTAATCAGCTTCTCTCAAGCATTTATTTTAAAACCGCATCTAGAATTTGGTTTTACTCCGGACGATGTTCGCTTAATCTCCGATTACATAGCCTTAGGACCAAATCCTCTTTCTCAATTTGGTAAAGTTTGGCAGGATTTAGGAGGACCCCATATGGTTAATCCCCTTTATTACAACGGTATCTTATACGGCATACTCGGATTTGACTACCAAGCATATCAAATAGCAGGTCTGATCTTTAAGATCTTCTCTGTCATTAGTTTTTATCTATTAGTCCGGGTTATATCCAAAAACCGGTTATTATCGTTTATATCGGGTATAATTTTTTCTTTTCATTACGGCTCTGTTGGCTCTATGGAAATGGTTGCCAGAACTCAAGATTATCTGGTTATCACAGGACTAAATATTTTCTTACTGCTGTTCTATTTAATCAATGCCGGTAGACTCAAAAACATCTTCTGGTTAATTCTGTCTTCTTTAATATTATTCTCTGCTTTTTTTATTAATCCGATCAGGGCCTACCCCATCTTGCCCTTTATCTGTTTTTTAGCAATATTCATATTCTTCAATAAAATATCTTTATCGAACTTTTATAAAATAGCTAAGAACTTAACAATCATCTTCTTACCTTTTATGTTGTTTTTTGGATTACAGGGCACTGGAGGAGTTTTTTACGGAAACACTTTAGTCATCATACAAAAAGTTTCCCTGGGGAATTTTCAAATGTTATTAAGCCCGTTTAGTTCTTTTGGCAGTATTTTTTTGACAGGAGATATCTTAAGATCACTAGGTTCCCCCACCTGGACTTTAAATAATTTTCTTGGTTATTTTCTTGGAGGACCATTAATAATTTTTGGGGGAACTACTATTATATTATCAAAAATTTTATCCCAAAAACCGCTGAAATTTTTCCTTGGCGTCTTTGTTACAAATTTCTTTTTAGAGTTGCTGTTCTTCTTCGCCATAGATCACGGGATGAATTTACCCACATCATTTAAAATGTCTTACGATCCATATACCTTTGCTACACCGGCAATTTTAGGAGGATATATTCTAGTCATAACTCTCTTCATTTTTTTGGAATGGTTTCGCAACAGACAAAATATTTATCTGAGCCTTTATCTTTTGGGGATTAGTTTAGCCGTGACCTTCGTTTGGTTCACCTGGATTTTATATGACTTCGTCAGCATACCAATGGGAGTATATGGTTATTCAACCATCCCCTCTATGGGGATTTCCGCAGCAATAGCCAGCACGCTAGTTTTAGCCTACACTAAGATTAGTAAACGTAAGGGGCTTCTTAAATCTTTTGCGCCTTCTGTTTTCTTGTTGCTTATACTATATTTCTTTTTCAGCAATGATCAAATACAAAAATACCTACAATATAATATTGCTTATGGTAATGATGTCTCAGGTCAAATCTATCTGAAAAATAAATTTTGGCAGTTTCTAAAAGACGATTCCAACCCCTGTAATAATTTTTTCTTTTTAGATACAAGATTCGACTTTCCGAATGGATATAATTACAGTTTTATTATGATTGACAGGTTTGACAGATGGTATAGCCTTTATAGCCCATACGGCTCAAAAAAACCTTGTCCTGTTGCTTTACTCGTTAGCGATGAAGAAAAACTTTTATCAAGCTATACTAAACTAGAAGGGAAGGAGGGTTTTTTGTATAAATATTTCAATGGCGGCGGAAATAACTTTTTCTCCTTAGATAACTTTTATGCATTTAAATTGCAAAATAGAGATATTATTGATATAAAACCGGAAATTCTGAAAAAATTAAGACTATCCCCATTATAAACCGTTAGACTGTTTTTCTATTCAAATCCTAACTTATTTATTATTTCTGATTTTATAGGAACAAGGTCTCGGTTGATCATTTTAAAAGCATAGAAATTTTCCATTTTATAAAAACGGTCATCACCACAGGCGCTTTGTACAATCATCTCTTTACTATTAACTTCTTCAATTCTAAGTTTATCTAAGTCTTTAAAACGGATCACTGATTTACAATGCCCACCAGGGTCAAAAGGTAAACCCTTCTCAATAGTTAGCATAGGAGGAATATCCCAAGCAAAACTTGCACCATAGAAATAACCATCATCCGCTGATGTATCAAGATAAACAAGGATTGGACTTTTATCTTTTGATTCATCCATTCCGACTTCTTTCCAAAAACTAGTTTGTATTCGGTTTTGATCGGAAGCAGCATACCCGTTTTTTAACCAATCTGCATAGTATTTATCAACCTGTATTGAACTCAAAATTATAAAGAAGAAAAAATAGATGACCGTTAAAATTGCGGCTATCTTTCTCATTACCCCAGATTTAAATCTAAGATTTTGGAAAGCTAAGTAAAAAATGATTGCTAGGTACAGACTTGATCCTATAGCTGCAATGCTTAAATAAGCATGAACTCCCGTAAAAATAACATTATCACCAGCGAGTATCCAGGTAAAGAATGTATATAAAAGAGAAAAAATGGGTGCCAAGCTAAGTGCTAGTACAAGATAATTTCCCTTTTTATTCAACCATTCTATAAAAAAAGAGATTGAAGTAGAAAACACAAATATACCTATTATTCCAGAAATAAAATATGTTCCCGGGTCAACCGCAGCTTTAATTTTTGGGTCAAGATAAATCCAATTATTAGCAGCTAAGAAAGCGAGAATAGAAAAACTAATGCTTAAAAACAAACTTCTTAAAATAAACCATTTAGGTTTACGGGAAACCAATAAACCAAGAATATAAAGTATCGGATAAGAAAGAACTAAAAATCTAAAGAGTAAGAAGTTGAGAAAGATCCAAAAATCCTGATACAAAGCAGTATTTCCTACCCGTGCAAAAATACTTAGTTGGTCCAATAGTCCTTGGGGAATAAAAGTTGAGCCAAATGAAGCAAACAGGCTGATAAAAAGCTGGAAGTTACCTGCACTAAAAATATCTTTTAGTTTATTAATATTTAACTCTTTTGAAACTGCATCAGGAGAGTAAAGCACTACAGCAATAAAAAGTGAATATAAAAAGATTAACCTTAGAATCAAAGCTTTAAAAGTAGTTGACGATCTATTAAGCCAAAAGTTAAGAAGTTCTAAAAAAGGCAATAATATTAAAACCGGATAAAATCTGGGTATGTCAAAGAAGGATGCTGCCAGAAGAAACATCAATAATGTGAACATTATTTTTAGATTAAAGTTATGTTTCCAGAGAGCCCAAAGATAAATTGCCAAAAATATATTCATACTTATTATGACCAGTGATTCATTTCCAACAAAAACAGTATGTAAAGTAGCAAAAGAACTAAAGTGAAGAGAGAATAAAAAAGTTGCTAAATATGCCAACGACTTCTTTCTAAATAGTAAATAAATAAGAGGGAAAACACTCAAACCGGCCAAAGCTTTCAGGAAGGTATTGAAAATATGATAAAGCTGATAATTATATTCGAAAACCCTAAATAAAGTACCCACATAATAGACACGCGCAAAATTATGAGAACCAATTTCTCTCCAAGCTTTTACTATATCTAAAAAAGGATCTTGCACTACTTGCTTATACCAAGCCAGAACATACCAATCATCATTATTGAAACCATAGTTAAAATGTTTACTTGCTATTATGAATTGAAGAGTAAAAACAACTATTGTAAAGATAATAAAAGGAAGAATATTTTTCTTTAAAAACATATTTTAGTATTACAATCTAAAATGGACCTGATTGTCAATCCGCAACTTCACAATTTTCTCCTATTAAGTAAAAATAATAACTGATCAACTCTCCGATCCCAACTCCAGCTTTTATCTATCATCTCCTTGGCCTGTTTACCTATTTGGTCTCTTTTAATCTTATTTTCTAATAATTCTAAGATTGTCTCGGCAAATTTATTTAAATCCCCTACTTCTACTTTGAGCATTCCCTTTGGATAGTAGGATTTATAGGATTCAAGGTCAAAACCTACACAAGGCAGGCCAAAGACCATTGCCTCAGCTGCTGCCATACCTCCGGAGTCAAAAAAAGCCGGATGAACTACTATTTTACTTTGAGAAAAAATTCTATACTTTTGATCCCCATCAAAAACATAACCAAAAAGTTTGATATTATCTTTTAAACCTAATTTTTTAATTCTGTTTTTAACCGCATCAAATAATGGACCATCACCTATCATTGCCAGTTGAACACCAGATAATTTTTCTGTTACTAACTTCCATATATCAATTAACTCTACTACTCCTTTTTGGGGATGAAATCTCCCCTGAAATACAGCATCATAGATTTTCGGTAGGTCTTCTTTCTTTATAAACTTATTTATTTGATCTATATTAACTGCTCCTAATACCACCAAAACCCTGTGTTGTTTATCCAATGCCTTAAAATATTTCTTTTCTGATTCATTATTTACCAGAACCAAATCCGCCCACCCTTTGATCAAAGGCTTGATAGGTAACTGAACTAACCAATTGACAAAAGCAGAAAATTTATAGGTATTTTCCCTTGAGCCTTCAGTAAAACCTTTAAAAGGATTCGGGGCCGCCTGGAAAGACCCCACTACCCATTTAGTTTTAGAGTAACGAAGTTTTAAAACAAATCCCGGCAGGGAATCCATCCAAAATTCCGAAGCGGAAAAAAGTATTACATCTTTTGAGTTATCTAAATTAAGAAAGAGCGCTAACCAAACAGACTTTAAAACCCTAGCCAAATAACACGCTATAAAACCAAACTTACACCATCTGTCAACATTAATAAGTTCAAAACTTACCCCCTCTGTTAGACCTTGTCTCTGACACATTTCCAGTCCTTCTTTCCAAACGTGAATTATGACTTTATTTTTTTGCCTTAATCTTTTGGCAAACTCTATAAAAATTCTATCCCCACCCGATAGACCTTTTCCTAACGCAGCATTTGCAAAGATGTGAAAACTCATTCTTGTCATTTTGTATAAATACCTTAATATTATATGATCTAATAAGCAAATAAACTATGAATAAACATTCAAAGTATGGATCAAAAAATAACTTTATGTATTTATTTTTTTTAATCTTTACTACAATCTCAGTTAGTCTCTATACCTTCTATTCTTCCTTTAACCTTTCTCTATTTGGAGATTCTTGGCTCATTTTTTGGAGATATGAGAGAATGGTAGGCCAGTTTTCCATAGGGGTTTGGGATCACCTAACTTATTTTTTCACTCTTTTTGGTTCTCAGGATATTATTAATGGATTTTTGTTTAAAATTTACCACTATAATTCTTCGCCCTATTACATAATCTCATACTTATTTAGACTTCTAGCCTCCTTTTCCCTTTATCCCTTAGCTTCCTATTTGACTGGAAATAAACTAGCTTCTTTCTTTGCTGTTCTTTTTTTCTCTGTAACTACTATTGGTCTTCAAACAACTGACTGGGTCTTTCATATGCCCACGTATTTAGTAGTGTGCTTTTTTAATTTATTTCTATATTACTTTCTAAAATCAAGGGATAGTTACCAAATTAAATGGGTAGTTTTTTTTACTACACTTTTTTTTGCCACTATAGTTATTTATCCTATACGATCAATGAGCGTTGTTCCTTTCATTATTATGATAGAAATTTTTTGGTTAATAGAGCATAGGACTTTTGCAATTTTTAAAAAAGTAGTTATTAGATTAACAATAATTTTATTAATCTACCTAATTTTGTTAACCCAGACCAACTTATTTTCTCCCCCAAATGATTGGGACAATCAAACTATCACTAATTCCGCTCAAGTATTAACAAACGGAACCCTAGCTAGTTTCAAAACAGGATACAATTTAATTCAAAAAGGACAAGCAGCTTTTCTTCTTAACCCGATTACTGCATTAGGAGGAATGATCATCCCAAATATTTCAGTAAGTAATAATAATAAAGCGTTATCAACATTTATCGGAACCTTAATCATTATTTTTTGGATTTTACTTATAATTTTACATAGAAAATCTAAAATTTTTGATGCGCTAATTATTTCTTTAGTTTGGACCTTTTTTTCTTTTCTTATACCATGGATGAGACCAGAGTATTTAACATCTATATTACTTACTGATAATAGATATTTAATACTTCCTGCAATTGGGATTAGTTTATTGTTTGCAAGCCTTATTAGCTTAAAGATAGATAAAAGAGTAAAAAACATACTTTTTACTTTACTAGCTTTACTATTGGTTTTAAATATATATTCAACAAAGTCTTATTTTAACAACTTAGAAAATATAAGAAGTCAACAACTTTATGATAAAATTTGGTCACAGCTTCCCGAATTTAAAAATATTGGTAAAACAGAAGGACCTTTGGTATTCTACTTTACAGGTGAGCGGGGAGACATTATACATAATGTGTTGGTGTTTGGATTACCTTCTAAACTACAATTGATCCACAATATATCAGATTTTAAAACAGTTGTAACTATGGGTAGTTTTGAGGAGCTAATCTCTGCGGTCAAGGATGGCAAATCTCTCACAAGATTCAGCGTCTTACCAAAACCTCTACCTGTTGAAAATATTTATAGTTTTAATCTTGAAGGAACAGATAGATTAGTAAATACAAGTGAAATTACAAGGAGAAATATTATGCAAGTTTTAACACCATAAAATCACTTAGTTTCATAAGATAAAACTAAGCCGACAATAAAAAAAATAAAGCTTGTTCTCATCAAAAATTCAGAAATATCATTTAAGGTAAGGACTCTTAACAATGCTCCAATAATAAAGATATAAAGGGCTGGTTTAAGATAAAAAATATCTTTCTTTTTTTGAATCCGTTGAAAAATAATTATTAAAACTAATATAAACCAATAAATCATTTTAACTCCTTTTTATCTTAATTTTTCTTGATACTAACAGTATAAATATTCCAGCTAACAACATATAAGAAATAACTGATATCTTTTCGCCTAATTCCAATAATTTCTGAGGCAAGTACTCAATAATAAGGTCAAACTCCCCTGTTTTATCAATTAACCAACCATTAGCGTAAAAATTGCCTCTGAAATGCTTATCTATCCTATTATCCCGATAAGATGCTTGCCAGGCATTATTAAACAGTTCTGAAAACACCAGAACAAATGACGATTGTGCACCCGAAACATGTACTTTATATCTGGCAGGGTTAATTTTCTCATAAGATATTTCAGGCAATTTAACATCCTGCAACTGTAGGTTTTCCTGTTCATCCACCAATACGTCTCCCTGTAACACATCAACTGATAATAATTCCACTACTTCTTGAGACGGGCTATTGATAATTTTGTTAGCCGGATAAAAAGTCCTGTCCTGCCATTTTAAATTCTCCCAAAATGTCAGTTGTCCGAAAAGGGCCACCTTTTTTATTTCATCATTCTTTTCTCTACTTGCCAGATTTTTATCTATTGCAGCCGGATCCTCCATTTTCCTTAGTTCAAAATTAATATCATGACGGACAAAAAGAAACCTAGCATTTAAAGCGTTTGCTAGCTTTAGGAAATCATCTTGCGTGAGCAAAGTTTCTTGGATCTGCGGAACCAGTGTATGATAATATGGAACTGCTGTATTATGAAGTATACCCGGTGTAGAAAATAGGGCGGATGATAATTCCACACCAGAATAACCTTTTTCCCAATTGTAAGTAATGCCTTCATCTCCTAAAGGAAAACCTATAAAACGGAAGTTTTCCCCTTGGCTACTAAGCCACTGATCAGCTTCTTGGTAATATTCAGGAACCTGCACCTTATATCCTATTTGAGGATTATTCGCCGGTGATTCAGGCGAGGTAAACACCAATCCCGTATAAAATGGAAATCCCCACATAACTGCAATGAAACCTAAGAAAGTAATATATAAAAGCTGCCTAAATTTAGGAAGTTGTTGAGAAAGGTTGAATACACTGTAACCTATCAATAATGAAGCTGATAAGGATAAAATGAAGGAGGCTTTCTCAAAAGGGTTACGAAAAACTTGTAAATAAGGGACATTAGCAAAGATGAATTGATAAATTTCTCCAAAGGGAGGGTTTATTCCTTTTGCCAAATATATACTTATAAAAAACAAACCCCCTAAAATCAATATCGAACTGTTTTTAATACCTTTAATAATTGCATAAAGTATACCCGCTATGATCAAATACGAAATTACAATAAAGGGCGGTAAATGAAATATTCTAACCCAATAGAGAGAATTTTCATTAACAAACGAAGCGTTCGTCAAACTGAAAACATCAGTTAAATTACCCATTTTCTTACTTAAAACATCTAGGGTACCCAAATTACCGGATATATCAAAGTTAAGGACTGATGAATTAATATTATTAAACAAATTAAAACTGGCTAACTGACTTATCCACCAAATATTAGTAAAAGAAAATAGTAACAGACTTAATAAGAAATATTTTATGTAAAATAACTTCCCAGGTAACTGCCTATGCGTTAAAAAGAACAACAAAGTTATGAAAAAGAAAAATATCCACAACAAAATATCAAACGCCAAATAAGTAAAAGCGAAACTATAAAGAGGCAATATTAAAACTAGAATAAAAGGCCAAAGATAGCTCCTCCTATTTAATCCTCTTACGAATATAAAAGTTGCAATTGGTAGTAAACCAAAAGAAAAAATGTAATCAGTTAAAAATCTATTCCAAACATTCACTAAAGATAAAGGATTAAACCAATAAAATAAAACAGAAAGCAAAGCATACTTTGAGGATAAATGAGGGAAAAATTCCCTAACTAGCAGATAAATCCCTGTTCCTGCGCTGACCAGGATAAACCAAAAAACAATAGCCTGAATTAAGAAATTAGCCAAACCCAACTGATGTAAAAATGTTAGCGCCTCGTATGTAGGCCGACCGGCAGTTAAGTTAATTGTGACTCTTCCCAATCCCGGATGCTCCATCCAGGCAAATTGAGATTCCGGCAAGAAACGCGAGATGTTATAAAAAATTAGGCTATCTTCGGCAGTTCCCATAATATGGCCATCCCTAAACCATATTGTAACTAAAATTACAGCTGCTACCAGAATAAAAATAATAGTCTTCTTCATTGGCAGATAATCTTTGAAACGGTTTTTTCAACAGCATCTAGTATCTTAATAGTGTTAATAGCTTCGTCTACATTGGGTATTGGCCAATAAGAATTTCTTTTACCCAACAAATAGTCATCAATTATTTTTACTTCTAAAGCGGTAGTATGAGTTTGAGTATTTAGGAATTTAGTGGATCGAGGCTTTCTGTTTCCTATCTCGTAAAATAAAAGTTTATCTAGTTTATTATGACTTACTAGTTTCCCTTTATCTCCTCCAACAATTAAATCTGTTCCATTCACCGGCCTAGAAGAAATAGCATCTAATTTAATGCTCCCCATTATTCCTGAAGAAAACTTTATAGATATTTGATAATTTAATATATTTTCTGAAGATGCCTTGATATTGACTATTTCTTCGTCTGCTATCCAGCAAGCAAGATCAACAGCATGAGAACCGGCAATATAAAGGAAGTCTTGGTTTTTTCTCAATGGAGCTCTTTGTTGATACTGAAGTCTATCATGAAGATATGTTGTTTCAATTTTCTTAATAGTCCCAAGATCACCTACTAAGACACGTTTCTTTATTTCTGCAAATGTTGGGGTAAGTCGATAGTTTTGGCCAATAATCAATAAGCAGTTATATTTGTGTGCTAATTTCTGCAAAAATAAAGCATCCTCAAGGTTAGTTGTAAAAGATTTTTCACAAAGGACTGCCTTTCCTTTTTTGAGCGCCATAGCTACATATTCAGTATGTTTATCGTCAGGAGTACAAACATGAACTAAATTAGACCACTCTATTGCTTCCTCTAAGTTATCAAAGATAATAACATTATCCTGTTTACCTATAGGGTCTGTCTTTTTAAAATTTAAACTATATACTCCAGTTTGAAATCCTAATTTCAGTTGTGCTTCTAAGTGCCTTTTTCCTGCAACACCAAGCCCGATTATAAGAGGTTTAATTATTTTTAATTTATTCATTATCGTCCTTGTTGACCAATCCGTATAATTGACATAGATGAAGAAATCGTTCCGGTCGTGCTAACAATCTTTCTACAGTTTTTCTTTGGGGGTTAGGTATTACTACAGTTTCTCCGTTCCGTGTCTCAGTCACAGAAGGTTCAATGCTTAAAATGCTTCCTGCCAAATATTTATATGCCGGACTGATTGGTAAAAATTCATCCTTGTCTGGCTCTTTGTGAAAAAGCTTACGAATTAGATCATTAGATTCTTTTTTAGCTTTTTCTGACGGACAATTTGATTGTATATTAAATCTTAGCCATTCATGAAAATTTGAGGGCTCAATTCCTAAATGACCACATAACTGCTGTATTCTTTCTTTACCCCAGTCTCTCATCTCAAGCCACTCCGCTTTAGTAAATTTATAGGGACTATTAGGATTGTTTACGTGTCTTGCAATTAAATCCTCAAAGCGTTTGTCTATTGGAACAATTGTCCCGGCAACTGACCAAGTAGCAAGCTGCCACATTGCAACAGTCCAATCAATT
>JAHIUE010000044.1 GCA_018817205.1 Patescibacteria group bacterium
TCATGTTATCAACTATGATGTACCGGGAACATATGACGATTATGTGCATAGAATAGGAAGAACAGGAAGAGCCGGTAAAAAAGGCACAGCGCTGACTTTTATTGACTGACCCTTCTACGAACCTCTCTAATGGTTTTGTCCATCTTTTCTAAATTCATTTCATCTTTCTTCTGGGCTCTTAATATGTCTTTATCCATTCCAGTAAATACAAAGGAGATTGAGCTTTGGGGAATTCGATAGACTTTACCTATTTTTTTGGCAATAACTTCTCCTCTGCTTATTAATTCATAGACAGTATTTTTACTGAGTTGAAGTATTTCGGCTACTTGTTCTGGCGTATAGGTTCTAGGTTGTAGCATACTAATCTAGTTTATACTATTTGTTATAAAAGATGTCAATATCTAAAAGTAAGAGACAATACAAGTCATTCTGTCGCTTGTCTGATCCATTTTTCCCAAATTTCAAGTAAGATTTGATCGGAAGAGCTAGGGACAAAAAGCCCGATTTATTGGATTTCTTTTTGCTTGTTTTATCGGGAAAGAAATGTTAATATAACCAAACCTGAATGAATAATCTTAACCCAGAAAAAAGTTTATTTTTAGTGGCCAGAATAAGCCAAATAGGAGGTTATTTCCTTATGGCTGTTTTGTTAGTTAGTATATTGTTGATAATATATAAAAAGAAAAAAGGTAAGTCTGTGAAAGGTGTGTTAGTAATATCTTTAGCAATTCTTTTTATATTAGTTTTGATAATAGCATTTAGCTCATATTTCTTTGCCTTGCCTGCCTATAACCTAAATTAGTTACAATTGAATGGAACTAATTTGTCATTTAAAAATCGCCCCATCGGGTGAGCTGATTGACGTATTTTTCAAGGTGTTGTTTGTTACAAGTATTGTTTGTGATGACTAGCGCTTTTTGTTTTTAGATGAAGAGTAGAGCGTCTTCTTTTTTTCTATGCCTTTATTTCATTAAAAATAATGAGCTAAGTTAGCTTGATAGATTAGATTTTGATAAAATAAGAACATGACAAACCCATTTCCAAAGGAAGATTTTTATGAGGAAACATTTACAAATCTTTCTTTTCCAAAAAAATAATGAAGTTCAGGTTTTGCTGGCCACAGATGTGGCCTCTAGAGGGCTTGATATAGAGAATGTAACTCATGTTATCAACTATGATGTACCAGGAACATATGACGATTATGTGCATAGAATAGGAAGAACAGGAAGAGCCGGTAAAAAAGGCACAGCGCTGACTTTTATTGACTGACCCTTCTACGAACCTCTCTAATGGTTTTATCCACCTTTTCTAAATTCATTTTATACCATAAGTTTTAGTGCTTGACAAAAGATCAATGTATTTATAAAATATGTACAATGTTAAGTTTGGATGAATTTAAGAGTTTTGAGTGGGATAAAGGAAATGTTAATAAAAGTTATCAAAAACACGGAATTACTCCAAACGAAGCAGAAGAAGCTTTTTTAGATGAAAAAGCGATAATTTTAAAAGATGCCGGGCACTCTCAGAAAGAAGAAAGATATATATTAGTTGGTAAAACTGCAGAAGAAAAATTGCTGTTTGTAGTTTTTGCCCTAAGAAGTAAAAAAATTAGAATTATTTCAGCCAGAAAGGCTAATCGAAAGGAGAAGAACAATTATGTCAAAACAATTTAAAAAAATTCCTGAGTTTAAATCAGAAAGACAAGAGCGTGAATTTTGGCAAACTCATGACTCAACTGAGTATGTTGATTGGAGTAAAGCCAGGAGAGCGAATTTCCCCAATCTTAAACTCACTAGCAAACCGATAACTGTGAGATTACCACAATCATTAATTGATAGACTCAAAATTAAAGCCCATAAAAAGGATATCCCATATCAGTCGTTGATGAAAGATATTTTGTATAAGGGATTGGCGGAAATATAATGTGAACTAACTAAGGAAATAACAAAAATTATCAGGTGAAAAAACAAATCGGTTTTGACACAAAGAAATATTTACAGGTTCAGGAAAAAGCTATTCGCAAAAGACTAAACAAATCAGAAAAGCTTTACTTGGAATTTGGAGGCAAGCTTTTGTTTGATGGCCATGCTGCCCGTGTTTTACCGGGGTATGAGCCA
>JAHIUE010000045.1 GCA_018817205.1 Patescibacteria group bacterium
TCTGGAATAGTAAATATGCCAGGGAGAAATTGTCAGAAGAGCTGTTGCAACAAGCGAAATCTTAAAAGATCCACTAATTTCCATAAACAGCAGAAAAAAAATAGGAATAGTCAAAGTAGCAATCAGCGCGGTAGGAAACCTGATACCGAATTCATTTAACCCAAACAGCGCAATCGATGGAACCATCAGATATATGGGGACCGGATTTTTGTAATCTCCGGTTGATTTAAAAGTTAGAGGAAAAAATTTGCCATATTCATCACGGCCGGTCTTCAAAATCGAAAAAGCATTATAACCAAATGATACCTCGTCGATCGAAAGACTAATCGGATTCTCGGTAATTTTATAAAACCTCAAGAACCCCCCAAGCATTGTCAACGCCAATAAAATAACAAAAATATATTTTGCGATTATCTTGTCTAATTCTCTCATTTTATTGTTGGCCTAAAAACATCTGAAGTCTCACCGGTTCCCGTGTAGCTATATCGGAAAGCGTTGCGAAAAATTGCAAGATCACCATAAATACTGTAAGCAAGAGTAAAAAACGAAATACTTTTCTTTTGTAATTCAATATAAATTCATATATGCCGTTGCTTATTATAAAAAAAATTATTGGTGAAACTAAAACTAATCGAAACAAATCAGGCGAATCTTTCGATAATATAGATGGAAGCAATAAAAAAATAACTATCATTACCTCAGAAATCTTGCTTTTCGATATAGACTTAATGAATTTTATAAAACCAAACAAGAAAGGTATTATCAAACCTAAATAGATTGGCGAAGCATTAGAGAATCCCAGTAATTGGGCTTGGTTTGTAAAATAAGTTGCCGGAGTAAATTGCTTCAGAGTATTAAATAGCAAATGCTCACTAAGATATATGTAGCGGTTTTCAATAATTTTCCCCAAAGGAACAAAAATGGTCTGATTAATCTCACCTCTAAAACTATTTACCGTATTAATCAAACCTACATCGGAAAATATTGTAATCTGATTAAACTTGCAGATAAAAATAGCAATTGTGAAAAAAATGAGCATTAAGGAAAATTTTTTGCTGATATTAAACACCTGAGTACCCAAATAAAGAACCAAAAGGAGCGTGAGCAGGATAATGTATGAATTAGCTGCTATTTCAAGATACGCTGTCCAGGGAGATATGGCGTATAACAAAGCTGCAAGTAACCCGACTTTATAATTTACTAGTCTTTGAATAATATAAAATATCAATATTAAATTGGCTAAACCCATAAATATTACCAATAAATTTCCCTGCTGGTTGATCGGTATAAAATAATTAACATACAGCCTAAAAAACAACGAGATTAGTAAAATAAAAATGAGTGATAAATATCCTATTCTATTCATAACTTAGAGCCTTTTTTCTAGAACCAGAGCCTCAAGACCATCTAAATCATTAATTATTTCCGGATTAGTAAGAAACCTCTTGTCGCCTGGTGAACCAATATAAAAAACAGAACCATCCAGTGAATTAATGAATTTTTCTATCTGAGTCTCGGGAATATATCCGATATAAACATTGTCAAATCTTTTTACCCTATTGTCGCCAAGCAAAGCTCTTTCATTGTTCTGAGAGATTACTAATCTGGGATCAATTTTTGCATAAACAGGGTAAGCAAACTCCATATTGTCTATCCTATCAGATAAGATTACATAGTTATATTTGTCTTTATTCTCTTGTGCAATTTCTGATGCAAGTCTTGCAGAATAAGACCAAAAGTTACTGTATTCTTTTGGAGCTAAAAAATATAGTTTTTGTATAAAGAAAATAAATTGAATCACAAAAAATAATAGAATTAAACCTGCAAATAATTTATTTTTATAATTAAAAACAGTCACCAGTCCTGCCGCAGAAAGCAAAATAAGAGGAGGGAGCATAAAAGCGCTTCTTAGCGCATGCGGAGTATCAACAATTGCTGTAGGGATCGGGGCCAAAATCAACCAGAAGACCAAGAATAATATCGTCCGTCTTTCTTTATACCAAAATGTTGCCAAACCGATAAAAATTAACATTAATTCTACGAAATAAATACCACCCGTAGTCGCCATATTATGTCTGGGATTTCTATCTCCATGCAGAATCAAAAAATCTACAGAGAAGTTTTGTAAATAATTTTCAATAAACACTTTGGTATACTCTATGGGTTTATTGTGAAAATATTTAGCCAGAGGCCGAGGCAATTTTGTTATTTGCCTTTCAAAATTTATTTTTTGCTCAATTTTATCTTTTACACTACTTTGTGAGAAAATATTTATATTAAAAAACCTGTTTTCAGAACCAGCCAAAAATGTTTGACTAAAAGACAATACGCCTAAAATTATAAATACAAAAATCCCTACTAGAAAGGGTTTTTTGTTTTCCTGTATTACTTTCTTAATAATATCTTGATACCAAAAAAGTAACGGCAAGAATAACAATATAGCAACTTTATATGTGAGATATGTATGCAGAGTCAATCCAAAACTGAGAGCCGAAAAAATATATAACATTGGCTTTTTTCTTGCCAGTATAAATAAGTAGGTACCTAAAAAAGCCAAAAATAAAGCAAAATGAGCCTCAAAACCACCTCTGCTTAAGGAAATCTCCCAAGGAGAGATAGCGCCAACTGCGGCTGCCATAAGTCCTACTTTTTCAGAAAAAAGTTTTCTTCCAAACAGATACAAAAGAATAATAATCCCTATTCCGGATAATATCGAAAGCGCCCTTACCCCTAAGGCCGTAGGTCCAAAAATAGCTACAAATGGAATTGAACCGTAAACATACCCCGCAGGTCGCCCTGCACTCATGTTAAATGTTAAAGGCAAAAAATTACCTAGCTGATCATTTCCTGTTTTGATAATAGAATAAACATCCAATGTAATAGTCAACTCGTCCCCGTATAATGCTGGCGGACTGCTATTTATAAATAGCACTCTTAGAAAGAATGCAAAAATCACAATAGAAAACAATAATAATTTAGGTTTCATTGCTTTACTTGATATATAACTACCTCTTCATTTTCAAAAATATTTTTAACAATATTTAAACTTTCGTCTAATCTTACATTAAATATCTTCGGCAGATAAACGTATTTTATGTTGTTCTCCTGCAAAAAATTGATACTTTCTGCAATCGGCTTCAAGAAAAAATCCATTGAGGCAACTGACTTTTTTTTGTAATCGGTCAACAGTATGGCATTTTGCGGCTCATCTTCTAAATACACCGCTTTTTGGGAGAGGGCTGAAACATAAGCCGTACTGTCATAAGCTAAAATCGGCCAGGGCTCAGGGATTTTTTGTTTTAGTTTCTCATCATAAGGAAAGGTAAGTACTACCCCATCCGGCTGATTAGATAGAAATTGTAAACCTTGAATTTCTTTGACAGAAATAAAGGCGTGGGGATTCCGACCAAAATACCCGTTTGCTGTCACAACCGAATTAATTGGTGCCAAAAGAAGTATTATTGAAATTACCGGAACTGAAATATACTTGGGAAGCTTCAAAACCTTCAGTAACACCACTCCGCTCACAAGAGCAGAAATATAAAGACCATAGTAAGAAAATTGAATCGTATTCCAAGGATTCCCGGATTGGATAAATAAAATTGGAATTAAAAATGACAGAAAAGCAAAGATAAAAATAAAAATAAGTTTTTCATCTTTAACTATACTTTTTATCTTAATAAGCGAGAATAAGCTGACTATCCGTACACCTAAATTACCAAAAATAAATATTATTAGACTCAAAACTTCTGCTGAAATAAATTTAAACCAATTATTTGTCTCAAAACCTGCTTCCCTGGCTAAGGTTAATCTTATCCAACCCACCCGATCCGGAGAATCAACCATTGAGTGAATAAACCAGAACGGAACAAACAACACAAGGCTCGAAGTTACTTCAAAATTAGGTAAAAATATCAAGGTAGAAATTAATAGTGCTCCTATAAAAATCAGCAAATAAGAAAATTGTTTCTTCACCAAACCAACAAATAATATTGATGTCAGCACCAAAACCGCACCATAAGACTTAAAACCAATTAAAGATCCTGCTATAAGAACCGCCAAGATAATACTTCTAATCCTTAAAAAATTAGACAAATTAAACAGGATATGGAATAAAACAATCACAATAACCAAAGAGACGGCAAACGGAGGATTTAAATTAAATGAAACTGCTTGATTTACCCAAAATGCCGACTCGCCGCCAAAATGCCTTTCCCGCAAAAATTCAACTATCCACCCAAAACTGCCTGCAAAATAAATAAAATAAAGACTTAAGAAAGTTGCAATTTGCGCCTGTTTCTTACCTATTCTGTTTTCAAAAAGCCTCATCAAAAGATAATAAGAACCTACTCCCAGCATTAAGGAGAACATTATTGGGTAAAATCTAAACAGTAAATCAACAACAGGAATACCTGATAAATAATTTGTAACTGCCACTAAAATATCATAAAAGAAGTGATAGTTTTTTAAGGCTGCTCCGGAATAAATTGGGTTCTCAGGCGGCACTGATCTTATCAACTGGTTTATTAAAGCCATATGCCAAACTCCATCATGAGTATTTGGTCCCCAAAAACCCATACCATAACCAAAGTTTAATCCACTTTTGAATGTTGGGATAACCTGAAAGGTAGTCCCTATCAAAATAACCAAAATTAGAATTAAATTAAAACGCCCTTTCATCCCATTCATAATTGAATTAAAGATTTTTAAAATAGCAGACAGTGGTTTAATACGAATAAAGAAAAACAGACTAACCGCCAGGTAGACAAAAATCAGAGGCTTAATTTTAAAAAGGCTTGTAACGTAAAAAAGCAGCGTCAGCATCACAAAACCCACAGCAACAGAAATAAACAATCTTAATAAAATCGGCATATCCCGTTTAAAAATCCTTTTTGCTAACAAATATCCCGGTAAAATAATCATCAGAGTGAGAAAGATAAGAAATTTGGATATTTTCATTATCACAGAGGCAAACGACCATTTTAATGATCCCATTTCTACCACAACACTTTTACTTGCTACATTTTCTTTTTTAGTTGCATTCAGTATTGCGCCGTCAATGGAATATATTTTTTCATCAATGCGGATATCCCGCGGCAAAAATCCTATCTTCCGTAAATTTCCCGCTTCATTCTTATAACCAATGATAAATTCTTCACCTTTCTTTTCTACCTTAAAATCAGAAATTTTTCCTTGATCAATTAACCACTTATGACCAAAACTAACATCATCCAGAACCCTAGTGGCAGATGTTGCAAAATTTACACTGTCACACCGCACCTTAAAGCAAAGCTCTTCTTCTCCGTCTATATATTGCCTGATATCCCTGAATAAAGAACCGTCCTGATTCAAAAACCAACCAACTCTATAATAAGGATTCATAAACCAGATTGCTTTTTTGTAACTCCCTAAGGGATCATCTGCAATGATTAATTGTTCGGGGGAAAGTTGCGGGAAACTCTTTCTATACCAACCGGCAAAATCTTTCATTGTAATGACCGAAAGCTGATTGGAATTCTTTTTCGTAGCCAAAACCTCAATTTGTTTTTTATACTCACCTGCATATTTTTTCCAGGAATAAGAATTTTCTAAACCAACTACCATATGCGCAAATTGGTTAAATTGCTGTTTTGTGTAGATATCAATTAAAGAAGAAAAATACTCTATGTCTAAATCATGATAATCAATATAATCATTTGCTTGTAGGGAAAAAGTGCTTTCCATTACTCCATTTCCATAACCATTCACCGGATCCCTTGTAGCCCACTGCATCAAAACAACATCAAGCTTGCTTTCTAAACTTTGAGCCGGATGAAGCGCATCACTCTTGGTAGGATAATACGGGGTTCCAAAATATTGTCCCCAAATCTGATAGTTATCTGTTGAATATTGGTCCGCCACAATCAATGCGCCAGTAATACCATATTTTTTCTGCATATAACTTAAGGAGTAACTGTCAATCCACCATGCTCCTACGGAAGTAGGAAAATATCCGAAAATGCTCTGAAATTTTTCAAAAGCCGTATCAATTAACTTCTCGCGTTCGTCTCTTTCGTAACCTGTTAAAAAAGCGCTACCTGCCGCATGCCAACTGTCAGATTGACGATAGGAAACTTTTGCTGCTGTTGCCCATGATGGAGTAACTTCTAAAAACAATCCTTCCTCATCCAGGAAACGGCTCTTTAATAAATCTATAATCCTTCCGTTATCTAAAGCATCAAACCTTACAAGCCAAGTGGCAGAAAGATTAAACTTTTTTAATATATCTATTTGTCCTAAAACTGCAGTGTCCTCTCTTTGACTGCCTATATCCCAAAAATCATTTCCTCTGACTGGATTAATAATTGATACGAATGCATTGCTTTGGGCGAAAGCATCAGAGGTAAAAATTATCGATACCAAAAACGAAACTAAAAATAACAGCCTTTTCATTGCTTTCTTCTGATGAAATTTTTAATTAACACAGGAAGTTTTGGTTCAAGTATAACAATTGTCAGCGAATAGGAAACAAGTCCTGTAATGATCATGCTTATTACTTGCTGTATAGAGGTCTGGAAAAAACCTCTCATAACGAATACGCATATTCCCATTAGACAAGCTGAAATTAAAGGTTTTGCGACACTTTGCAAATAATTTATATCAACATACTTTGATACCAAATATAAAGCTACAACAGAGCTTAATCCGACAAGCGTAAAACCCAAAGCTGCACCGTTGACCCCGTAGAAAACAGCCAACGGGGGAACAATAATCCAAGTTAAAACAGTCCACATGATCATCAATTTAAAAGTCAAAGAAATTTTACCAATGGCATTTAAAGTATTTGTCAAAGGAGTAGTAATAGCTGCTAAAGCAGAGGTTATTGTCAAAATAGATAATGCAAATAACGCAGGACTCCATTTAATATACTTTGGAATAATTTCTACTAATACCGGCGAAAGCAGTACCAGCATTACCAAAGAAGGAAAAACAAACAGACAAACAAAGAAAATGGATTTGGAAACTAAATCTGATAATTCTTTCTTGTTATCCTGCAAACGGGAAAACGCCGGGAATGTAACTTTAATCACCTGATCCATAAAAAATCGCAACGGCGCATAAGCCCACTTTTGCGCCCATCCCAAAAGCCCTACCCCGGGCGCGCCAATAATACCTCCCAAAAAAAGAATCATACCGTCATCTTTTATCATCGCAAGAAAAGTATTCAGTTGGTAAGGAATGCCAAATTTTAGTAATGATTTTAAAGCTTGTATAGAAAAAGCAATACCCGGAAGCCACGGTTGAATAATATATGTCAAAATCAGCCCAATAAAACTAGACACTACTACTGCAACTGCCAAACTCGTTATCCCATACCCCTTCCATGCTAAAAGTACCGCAATCAGATTAAAGATAATATTCTCGGCAATCTGAGGAATCACCCATTTATTAAATTCTAATTTTCTCTCTAACAATACAGACGGTATGGTCTTAAATGAAGAAAATAATAATGAAAGAAGAAGTGCCCAAAGTAAATAAATAGCCTGTTGGTTCAAATGATAAATGCTCTGAATCAACGGAGTTAAAATGAATACTATTACTATCAATCCTAAAACAAGAATTTGTTGCGCCGTAAAGATAGTCTTTAACTCAATATCAGTTAATTTTTCTTTTTTCTGAATTAAAGCCGCAGCAAAACCAATATCACTGAAATAAGCCAGAAAGTTTTTTATCGCTGATACAACAAAATAAATACCGAACTGCGCAGGAGCAAGGAAAACCGTTAAAAGCGCCATCGCGGAAAAAGATATACCCTGCATTAAAATCATTCTACCGGTCAATAATGCTGCACCCTGAACCGCTTTCTTCCTTACCGTCTCTGCTGTAAGCTCATTGGTTGGATCAATTTGTTCAACACTTTCGTTCATAATAGAAGTTTAACCCATTCTTTGTTTATAATATGCAATCCACTTACGGATTCTGCTGAAAGAAATCAAAAATAATAATACAGTAATTATAAATCCTGCTAGACTTACTAGATTTGCGAAAGACCGAATAGGAGTATCATACAACTTAGCAGTAATCACGTGGTTTCCTTCACCCAAAATTATAGTCATTAAACCCAAGCTGTTATTTTTGTATTCTACCTTTGTTTCTTCACCATCTATGTAGACTTTCCAATCAGGGAAGTAATATTGCGATAAACGAATAATAGTATGTGTATTTGTTTCCGTTTTAAATTGAAACCAATCTGTTCCTTCTTTAAAATCAAAAATCCGACTGTCACCGGTTAAAATCTTGTATCTCTCGGTTGCAAGTTCTGCCGGTGGTTCCTTTGCATATATCGGCAAATAATCAAAAATGGACCGTTTTATTTGTTTATCCCAATCCTTACCGCTGAGGAGTTTTTCATCATTTGTCTGAATAAATTTTTCCGGTCTGAAATAGGAGAAATTTGAAACAACCACTGCAACAACTAAAGTTATCCATACTAGTTGTTTCTTCTTTTTTAGAAGTAGAAAAATACTGCCTGAGGAAAGCGATACAAAAAATACAACTAGGAGTAAGAACCGCCAAGGGAATTGCAGATATTTCAGCGGATCAAAAACCTTCCAAACAAATTCTGACCGGGGATGGATCATAAAGACAGCTAAAAAAGTCGTTATCGAGAAGAATATAATAATTACAGAAACATACCTATTCCTCTTCCAAAATACAAAAGCAGTAATTATTGCCAAAAACCATCCCAGAAGATGTACCCAACCAATTTGGTAGGAAAGACTATCTCTTTCACCGCCGGGAACCTCTCTTATTGATGCTCCATATTCCCAAGTTTTCTCCAAAAACAACTTCCTAATCCCTTTAAAATGTTCCGTGTAGGAAAAGTATCCCCCCACCATAGTTTCAAGATGCACTAAACTCTTCTCAAAAGCAGCTGGAAGCAAATAAAACGCCGAAAGCATAATCCCAATAACGAAAGACCCGAAAACCAACCATAAAAAACGTTTATTCTTTCTTTTAAGAAACAACATTATTATCCAAACTAAAACTACCGGCAGAAAAATGAGAGCTGACAAATTATGGGAAGTAATAAGTGCCGCCAGAGAAATTCCAAAAAGCAGTATATTGACGATACTAGATTTTTCCTCCAGTTTTATGGCAGTCCACAAAACTGCCGGGAATAACATCAAAGCCCACATTTCGCCCATTGCCCCCCTAACGTAAAAATCCAATGCATGATACGGTGCAAAACTATAAAAAACAGCAGATATGCTACCGCCCATTTTACCCCACATTTTTGATCCCAAAAGATACATAAAAATATAAGCTCCGAGAAAACTTAAAGCAAACATTGTTTTTGCAGAAATTAACAGACTACCTGTCAAA
>JAHIUE010000046.1 GCA_018817205.1 Patescibacteria group bacterium
CAGATGGAAATATATCAATGGCTATTCCGAAAAAATGGATTTAAAGTTTCCAAAACCGGATATTTTGTCTACTGCAACGGCAATACTGATAAGGAAGCCTTTGACGGTAAATTAGAGTTTGATATTAAACTCCTGCCCTATGAGGGGGATGATTCCTGGGTTGAAGGAGTAGTGCTTAATGCCATAAAATGCCTGAAATCTGACAGTTTACCTAAAAGCGGTGAAGACTGTGATTTTTGTAAATATAGAGAGGCAGTAAAACAGTTTGAAAAATGAATTAATTTTGGATCAACCTTAAGATAAAAGGGATTATACGGGATGTTGGCAGTTTATATTTGTAGGCCGTAGCGTAGTACCAGTTCTGATATTTTCTTTTCAACTCCTCAAGTTGAGTGTCAAAAACTTTATCATCTTCAATATTCTTTAAGCGGTTTCCTGCAACCCTTTCTATGGCTGGTTCCATTATGGCTTTATCATAATCCTCAAAAGCAGTATTTTCCTTATCCTGTTTTTCTAAAGTTAAGTTTATTATCTCGTGCTCAATCTCCAAATAAACCAGCATCTTTTCTTTTGGAACCAGATATTTGGTTAAACTGTTTAAGTTTGGTAGTCCCCTAGGATTGATGCCGAAGCTGAAAAACTTGTTAAGTAAGTGGATGTCTAAATTCAAAATATTACTTAACCGACTAACAATCCTATAATTAGGTTTGTTTTTAAAACGGTCAAGAATAGTATACGCACCATAGGAACAGAGGAAAAGTGAAAGCCTTACTTTATTATATGTATTTCTTCTTTTAGCTGACATACTGCCTAACTAGGCAGGAATAATTTATTAAAGTATAATACAGGAGATTTAACTATGATTGCTAAAAAGACATAAATGAAGGTAAGTTTTACATGAGTTCTTCTGGTAGGAGACTATCCTTATTCCATTTTCCGTCAAAAAACGCTGCATTATTTTCATTAATTATGGTTATGTCTCTGTCACCGCTTGCATCTTTTGTCTCCTCAAATCGCTTAATTCCGTATTCAATGGCTAAAATTTCAGCTACCTTTGCGGTATTGGGAAGATATCTTTTTGTGAGTTCTTTTGAATCTATCCAAACAAAATACTCATGAAATGTATTATTCGGTCCAAATGTGTTGGTTACCCATTGGTCGCCATTTTGTGATCTAAAATGCAAGATTACTCTCCAGGCTTTATGTAAAGATGTTGTAGGATGTGTTGCATGTGCCTCAACTCTTAATCCTGGAACTAGTGGTTTGCTATATTTTCCCTGCCACCATTCGGGATTTTGAACTTCATGAAATTCGCCGTCTGAAAACTCAAAAGTATATATATCTTCATTGGAAAGCATTTTTTTATCGATATATTCTTTTATTTTGTCCAAAGCTAATTTATCAAGATTGTCATCTTCATCCGTTCTTGCGAATAAACTCATCCCAGCCACCGCGAAAGCAAAGCCAATAAAGCTTTTTTTGTCATTGTAAGCAACTATTCGTGCAATAAGCCCAAAATTGGCTGGCATGCTCAAAAATCCTTGGCTATCCCATTTAATAGAGTAACCTCCATGAGATACAATCTGTCCGTATCGGATAAGTTCAGGATTTACGTTCATAAATTCCAAAAGATCACTCTCTCGGTAACGCCTGTCGCCCCTATCATTTACCTTTAATGCGACCAGAGTTCCTTCTCGATCCCACCTGCGAAGGGTTTCAGGGTGAACGTTAATGAGTGCTGCTGCTTCGGCAATCGTGAGTAATTTTTCCATACTTATACTATCTTATACTAACTTAAACAAAAGTACAAGAGGCAATTTTGAGACAAGCCTTCTGAGTACTGTCTCATTTGTCTCATTTAGGCTCGAAATGATACAATGACTATAGTGACATAAAGGTTCTAGACCGGTATGCTCAGCTTGGTTCAGAAATATTGCCGAAGGTGATATCTCCTGAAACAACTTTGGGAGGAAGGTTCCCTTCAGTTCCGTAGTTTAGATACAATAAAATTATAGCAGAAGAGATTTGGAATATTTAAGTCTTATTGCTTGTGCAATTACAGCTGGATCTTGCATCAATACATAATCTGCGCCTAAAGAGGCACATTTACAGTACTCCTCAATAGTTGATGCCACCCAAACTTGTATAGAATATCCAAGTTGGTGCAGTTTACTGATTAATGTTGTAGAAATATTTTCTCCCCAATTATCTAAAGCAAATTGAGCTAAAGAGACAGTTTTAGCATTAAGGCAAGATGCATAACTAACTATGTAATTCATATAAAGTGAAGGCATAATCTTTTCATCCATCAGACCATAAGCCAGTAAATACAAATTAGTCTCAACTGTATTAAATTCAAAAGGGAGCTGAGGAAGCAACTTATGCATTTTTTTATTAAAATTTACAAGCTGTGAGGTGAGGAGTATTTTTTTATAGGGGATACCAGAATTTATAATTATGGCTTTAAGTTTTTCTTCACAACCTGGGATTACGTATTTAACATCTATTTTGACATATATTTCGCGCTTATCGTCTTCTCGGTTTGCAGCCACAAGAGCTAAAACTTCTGTAAAGCTCATTAGTGTTTCAGAACTTGGTTTACCAGATGATAAACGCAAATGAATCTTTTTTGCTTCATTTTCAGTTAAATCTTTTAGTAGACCTTTAGCTATTGATCCTATTTCTAGTCTTTGGTCATGAGAAACAATCCAACTATCCTTACAAGGATTTACATCAATCTCCACCGCATCTATTTCTGACTTCAAGGCATGTAAGATACCTGATTTAGAATTCTCCGCATAAGGATCTTTAGGAGATAATAGAGCTAGTCCTCCATGAGCAATAATACTAGGCCATCTTTTGTTTGAGATTGTTAAATCATTATGAGATTTTACATGGGGAATTTGGTAAGGAGACTGTTCTATTACTATCCATATCTCATGAGCTAAAGTTTCTATTTCTTTTTGAATTGATAATAACTTTGCTGGTCTTTGTTGATATTCTTTTAGAAGTAATTGTATTGATAAAGCTTTATAGTGTAATTTAGCGGGATAGATATATACTCTAGCAGCAAAAGCACTTGACAAATCTTTGGCCATGAAGTGTGTATGATGAGGCATGAGTTTTATATAATTATTTTCAAAGGTCACAGGATCAGCTAATAAACCCTTTTCCGAAGTAAAGAAAACTGTTGTACCATCAATTAATCGTAAGGCGTTAACCATTCCATATGGCAGCCCTGGCTTATTATATTGTAATGCTACTATCCTAATATCAAAATGTAATAATTTACCTAAAATATAAAGGAGTATATAAGAATAATCTTGAGATAAGGCGAATTCTTTTATCAAGTTTTTAGCAAATGAGATAATCCTTTGTATAGCACGACGCTCAACCAAGGATCGTTCTACTCTAGATTTTGAGTGAAGCCTATATAAAAGTCTTTTTATGTTAAAAAACTTTTGAATATTTTCAGATTTTTGTATAAGTGATACTAACTCTAACAGTTTCTTTGTTGCACTGGGTGACCATGTTTCATCTTCTGAAAGTGTAATAGTCTCAATAGTTTTTCTTCTGCTCTCTTTTATGATGTTGCTACTAGATAATTTATTACCACTTTGTGTTGAAGTGAAAGGAACTACAATATTAAGACCACCATTTTTAGAGACTATCTCCATCTCATAAATAATACTATCTCTTAATAGGTCTTTTTCAGTTTTAACATAGACCATATCAGTTAGATTTTCCAAAATTGGGGAAATAGTTTCATTATCAAAGGCAGTAATATGAGATACAAACTCAAGTGAATTTAATACCGCAATACGCTCTTCCAGAGAATGTATTGGCCTATCACCATGTTTATTTTTAGCTTGGCTACTAGCTGAAAAGTCACTATTAATGAGTACAATAAGGATATCAGCGGATTTGGTAGCATTTTCCAGTAAGCTCAGATGCCCTTCGTGCATAACATCAAACACTCCTGAAACTAATGCAACTTTTTTCCCATGACGTTGGTATTCTAAAATCTTTTCTTGTAAATTTGGTAAGGATAAATACTTTAGTTTTTCAATTTTACAACGTTTATAAGACTTACGAAAAAAGGACTTTTTGTTATACATCCTTTCTTTTGTAATTGCATTTACTTCTTCGCCAATAAAAAATGTATTACTAAAAAAGCTTTCATTAGAGTACTTGAGACTAAAATTAGTATGTATAGATCTATCTACTATGAAATCTACTGAATCAGCATGTAATAGAAAATGATATAAAATCTCAGCATTGAAAAAGGCACTACTCTTTATATTTCGAACATCTACTATCAGTGGTTTATTATTTTGTTTTAATCCTTCAAGATAATCTATAAGCGCAAAGTTAAGAAATTTGATTTTTTCTAAACCAGCATAAGTAGTTTTGCCTTGGTGTACCAGCTCTAAAAGAGATTCAGGTGATATCTTTTTTGTGTGAGTATTAGAACACGCATATTGATCAGTCTTGTCTGTGTTATAAGTCATAAAAATAAATGAGTTAAGTCATTTTTTAGAAGTTTATATTGGGTATAATAACGAATACAGGTAAGTAAGTATAAGTTCTATCCCAACTATACATTTAATCTCTACATGGATGGAGTATAGCAGAAATTTTAACCTAACAACAAAAGCAGGTTACAAAAGTATGGATTAGTAATAATTCTTATAATTGTTGCCTTGCCTTTTAAATTATTACCCATTAATTAGGAAAGTCTAAATAATAATTTTCCACATAATCCCCCAGAGTCAGCTTAGATTAGGTATAACTATTCATTAAAGAGGGTTCTAACTTGGTCCAAGACCCGCAGCTTAGTTTGCGAAGTTTACCCTTGTGGCAAATCTTTGCAAACCGCTATGCTCATTACTCAAACTTAAGCGGTTGGTTTTGTTGCAAAGTTTGATAGACATGTGAAATCTCTGGATTTGCCGGATCAAAAAAGTAAGCCGCGGCAATATCTTTTTTAGCGCTATCCAAGTTACTCATTTTATATTCTGCTATAGACAAATAAAGCCATAATTTGGGATTTTGAGGAAGAATCTGTAGAGATTTTTCAATTTGTATTTTTGCCTCTTCCGGTTTACCGCGGAACGATAAAAGCCTTGCCAGATTTTCATTGGCCAAATAGTAACCAGAGTTTTTATCTAAGGCTTTTTTGTAGGCATTTTTTGCGTTCTCAAAATTCCCTTCTTTTTCTAGGACTACCCCCAGATTATTCCAATTTGTCCACCAGTTTGGTTTAAGTTCTACCGAATTTTCAAAATGGATTTTGGCTTCGCTATAATTTCCGGAACGGAAAAGTTCTACCCCAAAATTATTTTCCAGGTCAAAATTAGGCCTGGATATTTTTATGTCATGCCCATAAAGCGTCAGCCCGTTTTGCCAGTCGGAATTTCTGACCATTGTCCTGACAGACAAAGCTATAATAATGATTAAGATAACGGCAGGGAGGAGTCGAAAATTAAGACTGATAACTCCCAGCATGCCTAATAAACCTATAATTGGCAGATAAAACCACCTTTCCGCTACAGTTAAGTCCAGAGGAAAAATTTGCAGATGGAACCCCAGAGCAACTGAAAACCAGATTGAAAAGAAAAAGTAGGTCAAAAAATTTGATGAGTGTTTTTTTCTAAGTCTTAATCCTAAGAATATACAAATAGCCAGTACCGTAAATATTCCCAAAAGAGGCAGATAGAATTCGCTTAAAGATATTTTACTAACTGTCCACTGTTGGTCTATGAGTAAATCTTTTGGAAAAATAAAAGTTTTTAAATAGAAAAAAATAATTTGTGGGATATTCATAAGGCGGCCGAGAATATCCATATTGGAAATTGAAGTAAGACCATGTTTGTTGAAATATATCCCTGCAACTGCGAATCGCAATAAGACATAAACCGCCAAAGAAACTACAGTAGAAACAATAAAAGAAATTTTTGTTTTTTTGAAAATAATAAGATAGGCAAAAATTATAGGTAGAAAAACCAATCCTGTTTCCTTTGATAAGTACGAAAACAAAAGTACGGCACCGGTTAATAAAGACCAAATAAAACCTTTTCTATTTTGTAAAATAAATACAAAAGCCAAACTGCCAAAAAAGAAAAATAACGGTTCCTGTAAAGCCGCAATATAAACAACAGATTCAGTGTTAATGGGGTGTATTAAGAATATTAGCGATAATACCAAAGCAATGATTTCTTTTTTCAGAAAAAACTTGAAAATATAAAATACCAATATAGCATTGATAATATGTAAACTGACCTGGAAAAAATGGAACGAGAAAGCATTGGCTCCAGAAACAGCATAGATTAGAGAATAAACAGTAGTCATAAAGGGTTTGTAGTAAAGCCCTCCCATTTCCCCGCTGCCTCCCGTGTTAAATGTGCTGCCGGTATAAAACAATGAAATATTGGTAATTTTATGTATCAGTGTATTATTGATGATTTGTTCTTCATCATCCCAAACAAATGAATTAAAAAGGCTGTTGAAATAAACAAGGAAACCGAAGGCTATTAAAAGCAAAACAGGTTTAAATCTCATTAATTGGACAATTATAACAGTGTTTATCAGGAAGGATGGTCTTCGGTGTCTGCTTCTGCTTCCTGTTTTGTTTTATGAATAGTTTTATCCCTGTGTTCTGCCGGACTATAAATTGTATAAAGCTTTAACTTTTTATCAGGAGAAGTATTTATAAAGTTATGCTCTGTCCCAGCCGGAACTACAATTGCACTGCCGTCTTTGATGAGATGTTCTTCTCCGTCAAGAATGACTTTGCCTTCTCCTTCCTCTATCCTTAAAAACTGGTCAATATCAGGGTGGGTTTCCATTCCAATCTCTTCATTTGGTAAAAGCGTCATTACTACCAGTTGGCTGTGTCCTGCAGTAAAAAGTACTTCCCTAAAATACTCATTCTGTTTTGACTTTTGTTCAATATCTACAACATACCCTGCCATATATTAATAATATCATATATAATTCCTTTATGATTAAGCTGGTGGCGTTTGATTGGAACGGGACAATTTTTGCAGATACTTATGCGGTATATCAGAGTAATAATGAAAACTTTAAATTACTTAAAATAAAACCGCCAAGTTTTTCCGATTTCCAAAAATATTACGATTTTCCCGTCAAAAAATTTTATACTGCCATGGGAGTAAGCAGTGAAGATTTTGATAAAAATACTAAACGCACAGCTAGTTCATTCTTAAAAAATTATGAATCAAGAATAAATAAAATTAGGACTAGGGCATATGCAAAAGAAGCGTTAAAATGGCTTTTAGAAAATAATATCAGGTCTGTAATTTTCAGCAACCATGTTATTGATTCAATAAAAAAACACCTGAAAAGATTAAAAATAGAACAATATTTTGCAGACTTAATAGGTAATACCGCAGCAGATCTTCCGTTACAAGGTAGGACTAAAAAAGACAGGTTAAAAGCTTATATGGAAAAACATAGATTTTTACCAAGCGAAACTATGATAATAGGAGATACAACAGAAGAAATTGAAATTGGTAAAGAGTTGAAAGTTATAAGTATTGCCATTACTCATGGCAATGTGTCCACTGCCCGGCTAAAATCTGCAAAACCGGATTATTTAATAAGCAGTTTAAAAGAAGTAATCGGCATTATAACCAACTGTTAAAATATTATCACCGAATTTTTTGTAAGAGACATTTTTCAAATGCAAAGATTCTTTAATAGTTTGCGCGCCTTTTCCTCCAATACTTACAGCATTTTTTCCGCCAATTAAAATAGGGGCATGATATGCATATACTTTATCAACAACTTTAGCGTCAATAAATTCGCCCAAAGTTTCCCCGCCCCCCTCAACTAAAATAGAGATAATTTCTTTTTCTTTCAAGATTGATAGAAGGTCAAGAATTTTTTTGGCAGATACAATGAGAATATTATTATCCCGTAAAACTTGAGAATTTATTGGAATTTGTTTCTTGTGTCCTAAGATTATCCTGATAGGATCTTTTCTCCCTTTTATGCGTACTCCCAAGTGCGGGTTATCTTTGAGGACGGTATTTATTCCCACCAATACTGCCTGATATTGTCCGCGCAAACTTCTGGCATATTTTCTTGCCATATCATTTGTAATCCATTTTGAATCACCGGTTTTGGTTGCCAATTTTCCATCCAGCGAGTTTGCAAATTTTAAGGCAACAAAAGGCCGTTTTTTCTCATGGAAAGTAAAAAATGCCTCATTTAATTTTCTTGCTTCACTTTTTAATCTACCCACTTCGACTAAAATACCTGCCCTTTGTAATATTTTTATTCCCTGACTATGAACTTTTGGGTTGGGATCCAAAGTGCAACAAAAAACTCTCTTAATCCCAGCTTTAATAATTGCATCTGTGCAAGGAGGAGTCTTTCCAAAAAAAATGCATGGCTCAAGATTTATATATAAAGTCGCGCCTTTTGGATTTTCTTTGCAACTTAAAAGCGCTTCAATTTCCGCATGTTTTTGTCCTACCTGATGATGGAAACCTTTTCCGATAATTTTTCCGTTTTTGACAATAACTGCCCCTACCATCGGATTGGGATTTGTCCACCCCATTCCTTTTTTGGCAAGATCCAGTGTTTTTTTGAGGAAAAAAATATCTTGATTCATGTTTAAACCAGTTTTAATGTGTGGCCTAATTTTTCTTTTTTGATTTTTAGGTAACTTCTATCAGTTGAGTTGGGAGTTATTTCCAAGGGTAAGCATTTTTCGACCGTTACCCCAAACTTTTTTAGCTGACCTATTTTATCCGGATTATTGGTTAGAAGTGTTATTTTGGAAATGCCTAAATTCTGTAATATTAAAGCAGCAACTTTATAAGATCTGGGGTCTGCGGCAAAACCCAGTTGTTCATTGGCCTGAACAGTATCAAATCCTTTTTCCTGCAAGGCGTACGCCTTGATTTTATTGGTTAATCCAATGCCTCGTCCTTCCTGATTTAGGTAAATTAAAACTCCGCTTTTTGCCTTACTGATTTTTTTTAAGCTTGCAACCAGTTGTCCTTTGCAATCGCATTTTAAAGATGAAAAAACTTCCCCGGTTAAGCACTCCGAGTGAATTCTCACCAAAACCGGTTCTTTAAATCCGTCGCCTTTAATTAGGGCGATATGCTCCAAACCGTCTTTTTTGGATTTATAAACAATAATTTTGAAAATGCCGTAGGCAGCAGGTAAGGTGGCAGAAGCAACTTTACGAATAGGTTTATCCTGTTTCATAATTTTTTAGTTTCAGAAAGTATTCTTATCATTTTAAGGAGTGTATTTGCCGCTTCAATACCTTTGTTATATTTTCCGGTACTTCTTTTTTTGGCCTGCGCTAAATTGTAAGTTGCCAAAACCTCAAGGGCAATTGATATATTAAATTCTAAGGATATCTCCATTAAAGCCTTACTGCACTCGTTGGCAATCATTTCAAAATGGTAAGTGTCACCTTTAATAATTACCCCGAAAGCGGCAATCCCGTCAAATTTTTTACTTATGGCTATATTTTTGGCAACTATTGGTATCTCCCATGAGCCGGGTACTTCAAAAACTTGTATATTTTTTTCTTTGACCCCGCTTGCGATTAATTGTTTTTTGCATGTTTCTTCTAAACTTTTTGTCAAATACCGATGGTAATTGCTTCCGACAATGGCGATTTTTATATTTTTATTACCTTTGTCGTATTGGGCTAATTTTTTGGATAAATTTTTAATCATTTTTGAGAACCTCCAAATACTTGGCTAAAATATCAACTTCAATATTTACAAAATCAGCTGGTTTTAAGATATGGAACATTGTATTGTCCCAGGTATATGGGATAATTCCGACTGTAAAATTATTTTTTGTAGCCTTAATTATTGTTAGAGAAACACCATTTATGGCAATAGAGCCTTTTTCAATAATATATTTTTTAAAACCTCTTGGGGTGAAGAATTTCAAAATCCTGCTGTTTTTTTCTTTTTTAATACTTAAAAGTTTAGAAACGGTGTCAATATGGCCCTGGACAATATGTCCTGATAAAAAACTTTGTGGAGTAAGTGGTAGTTCCAGATTAACCAAATCATTGATTTTAAGATGTCCTAACATTGTTTTGTTCTGTGTTTCAGGCATAACTTCAACGCTGAAAGAATTTTTGGTCGGTTTTTTAAAAACAGTTAAACATGTCCCGTTAATAGCAATACTGGTACCCTTACTAATTTTTTTACAAAAAACTGAATCAGCACTGAATGTAAAAATTGCCCCATTTTTATTATTAAGTTTTCCCAGATTACTGATAATTCCTGTAAACATATGCATTAAAAAATCCCCTTTCGGGGATATAAATAGACACCAAAAATGGTGTATTATTCTTTCTTTCATCCCGACTGTACGGTCGGCTTTGGAATTAAACCAAATCATGTCGCCTTGGGCGACTCGTGGGCTATACCACCGATTAGGAATCACACCTTACCCCGAAAGAACAGTTGTAGTATACCACAAAAAAACTCGCGCAAGGCGAGTTTTCTTGAAAACCTACTTTTCAGTAAGCATAACGTTTATAGCAGATGGAAAATATTGAGTCAATATCTCAAAATATATCAAATTAACACTCGAGGCTTATTTGACGTTATGCTTGCGAGAATTTCACTGCTATCGTAATTGTTGTTACGATAGCGCTTCATTCTCTAAAGCACTAATCCTTTATTACCGGTCAAGTAGTACAAAATGGATCATGATACAATAATAAACATGAAAGTTTATCTTGCCACAGATCATGCCGGGTTTGAGTTGAAGGAGAAAATTAAAGCATTCTTGAAAAAAGAAGGATATGAAATAGAAGACTGCGGCGCTTATGAGTTCGATAAAAACGATGATTATCCTGACTTTATTTCCAAGGCCGCAGAGGCAGTCTCAAAAGATCCGGAAAATAGTAAGGCCATTATTTTAGGGGGTTCCGGCCAAGGCGAGGCAATGGTTGCCAATAAATTTCCAAATGTGAGGGCTGCGGTATATTATGGCCATGTTGATCAAATGCCTGTTTTAACCCGCGAACATAACGATTCCAATATTTTATCTTTGGGCGCAAGGTTTCTAAGCGTTGAAGAAGCTTTTGCGGCTGTAAAGCTTTTTTTAAAGACTCCTTTCTCAAAAGACCCGAGACATGTAAGAAGAATTGATAAAATAAAACAATATGAATAATTTAAAAGCGGAAACTATTGATCAGGTGGCCATTTTTGGCTCTTCTCATATAAATGAATACAGCGCTTTATATAAAGAGGTTTATGAAGTTTGCAAAAAATTGGCAGAAACAGGGTATAAGGTGGTTAATGGCGGCGGCCCCGGGGCAATGAGAGCGGCAAGCCTAGGCGCCCGCTCCGGCGGCGGCAAAGCCATTGGAGTGACTTTTGAGGCGGATCCGAAAATGCATTTTGAAGGTAAAGATCCGCTCAATAAAACCGATATTGAAATAAAAACAAAAAATTATGTAGAAAGGACCCTGGCGCTTTTAGGAGAAGGGCAAGTGTATGTCATATTTAACGGAGGAACAGGTACGATTTCCGAATTTGGTATGGCTTGGGGACTGGCTAAACTTTATTTTGGTCATCATAAACCGTTAATATTGTATGGTAAGTTTTGGGAAAATATTATCAAAACTTTTAAGGACAATATGATCATGCGGCCGGAGGAACTTGAAGTATATAAAATTGTGGACAGTTCCGAAGGGGTTTTGCAGGCAATACTGGAATTTGAACGCGAACTTAAAAAAGGACAACATTTGCATATGAAGGCGGTTGCAGACGGTTTTAGTGTATGATTCCATCTAACTTATCAAACAGGTTAGTTTTTATTTTCTCTTTACTTGGTTTGGCAGTAGCTGCTTTTTTATTTTACGAATATACTTATGCAAATTCTGTTTATTGTTTGGTTGGTACGGGTTGTAACATTATCCGAAATAGCCCTTATGCCAATTTCTTAGGAATTTCTATCCCTGCTTGGGGAATAGTCTTCTATCTGATAATGGCAATACTGGCCCTGTTACGCTCTCACTCAAGCGAAAATCAATTTCTTTTCAGGATGCAGATTTTGGCAGCAACAGTCGGAGTCGGCTTCGGGATATATTTAACCTATTTGGAGCTTTTTGCAATTAAAGCGGTTTGCTTTTGGTGCGTATTATCGTTTATAATATCTATTCTTTTACTACTATCGGTTATTTTAGGTAAAAAGAATATATATGAAAACGGAAACTAGAATTTTAGGAATTATTTTATTTATTACAGTAGTTCTTTTGGCGGGGGGGATATTTTTTCTAAGCAAGCAGCAATCATTACAAGAAGTAAAAGGTACGGCTACTGTACAGATCGATTACTCAAAAGGGCAAAAGGCTGGGCCGGATAGTGCCAAGATAAAACTTGTGGAATTTTCAGACTTCCAGTGTTCTGCCTGTGCTGTGGCAGAGTCTTATCTTAAAAAAATTAGATCTACATACCCTGATGATGTCCAGATAATTTATAGGCATTTATTGATACATGAGTCCAGTAAACTGGCAGTATCTGTGGCAGAAGCGGCAGGGCAGCAGGGGAAGTTTTGGGAAATGGCAGACAGACTTTTCGAAACCCAAAGCGGGTGGTCTCAACTTTCCGACCCAACCTCATTTTTCTTAAATTTAGTAAGAGAGTTAAACCTTGATGAGAATAAAATTAAAAAAGCTTTGGATGAAGATGAGTTTAAGGTAAAAATAGATGCCGATATGGCTGAAGGCCAAAGTTTGGATGTGACTTATACGCCCACCTTTTTCTTAAATGGAGTAAAATTAAATTTGCACAGATTTGAAGATTTAGATACACTGATAGAAGAAGAGCTTAATAAAAAATGAATATCGATCTTTCCGGAAAAGTAGCTATTGTAACAGGCGGTGCAAAAGGCATTGGTTTGGGGATTGCCAAGAGACTGGCAGAGGCAGGGGCAAAAATAGTAATAGTAGATTTAAAGGAAGCGAAACTGGATAAGGCCCTGTTTATCGAAGCCGATGTTTCAGATGAAGAGGATGTAAAAAAAGTAATCAGCGAGACAGTTTCAGCATATGGTTCGATTGATATTTTGGTTAACAATGCCGGAATTTATCCCAGTATCCCCATATCTTCCATGACTTCGGAAGATTTTGAAAAAGTGTTGGCAGTTAATTTGAAAAGTGTTTTTCTTTGCACCAAGTACGTAGCAGAGCAGATGATAAGACAAGACCGGGGCGGAAAAATTATCAACATTACCTCAATTGATGCCCTTCACCCTTCATCTATTGGTCTTGCCCATTATGATGCTTCAAAACATGGTGTGTGGGGATTTACCAAAAATACAGCGCTCGAGCTTGCACCTCACAAAATTTGGGTTAATGCCATTGCTCCTGGAGGCATAGTTACAGAGGGCGTTGAGGAAGCACAAAAAGGAGCAGATATGTCAAAAGTTATGGAAAGCTTTTTGGCAAAAATTCCCATGAAAAGAATGGGCGAACCGGATGAAATCGGAAAAGTGGCTTTGTTTTTGGCTTCGGATATGTCCTCATATATGACCGGCAGCCAGATTGTAGTTGATGGTGGCGTATTATTGACATAATCTTCTGAGGTTGATTTTTAATACTAGACCCTATACGCTATATCTTAGACCCTAATTTTATGTTTGATTTAATTTCTATTGGTGATGCGGCCGTTGATTTATTTTTCCAGATCCATGATGCCCAAATTGAGACGGAAAAAGGAACCAGGGAGCTTTGTGTACGGTTTGGCGACAAAATCCCGGTCGATAAATTTGCCCAGGTTTTAGGCGGAAACTCCTGCAATAATGCGGTGGGCGCGGTAAGATTGGGAATGAAAACAGCAGTGTATCTTAATGTCGGTACGGATTTGGCAGGCAAATTTACCTTAAGTGAATTAAAGGAAGAAAAGGTGGATGTAAGGTATATTACTGTCAATGAAGGGATGGATTCCAATATTTCAGCTCTGATTACCTTCGAGGGCGAGAGGACAATTCTGACTTACCGCCAGAGTTTTAAATATAAATTGCCTGATTTGGATAAAACCCGCTGGGTATATTTGAGTTCCATGGGCAAAACTGCCATAGAGGATAATTTAAATGGGCAGGTGGAAAATTACCTAAGTATGGCAGGCGCCCCATTAATTTATAACCCCGGTCCTTACGAACTTAACTTTGGCATCAAAAAATTTTCCAGACTTTTGTCTTTAACCAAACTTTTGATTTTAAATAAAGAGGAAGCAGAGCAAGTTTTGGGAGACAGCAAAGATATCAAGAAATTGCTTGTCGGCTTAGCGGAATTTGGACCTCAAATGGTTATTATTACAGATGGCAAAAACGGCTCATATGGATATGATGGTGAAAAGCTTTATAAGTTGGAAGCATTTCCGGCAAATTTAGCGCAAACGACAGGGGCAGGGGACGGCTATGCTACGGGAGTTTTAGCAGGATTATTTTATGGTCATGATTTGCCTGAAGCTATGCGCTGGGGTGCGGCCAATGGGGCAGCTGTGGTTGAGAAAATCGGCGCCCAAGCAGGCCTTTTAACTTATGACAAAATGCAGGAAGTCTTAAAAAGTTGCAAAATTACAGCCAAAGTGCTATAAGAAAAATCAATAAATCATGGTTACACCTGATAGAATTGAAACCATTTTAGTTCAATTTGATGATGCTGATTCTTCTAATCCAGGTTCATGTATGCTTTGTGGTGGTGTAAATGATCCTGTTGAACTTCCATACAAATTTACAGATGAATATGATAATCTGGTGGTGAGAAGTACGCAACCAGTTCCAGGGTCAAGATGTCGAGATTGTGATGCAGAATGGTTAGATGGTAAAGTTAGTTTGGTTCTTGATAAAGCAACGCTTCCCCTGCTTAATCCCAAGTCTCCCCTAAGAGAAGCGCTTTCTTGCAGTATTGCTCGTTTGGAAATAGGATTAAAGCAAGCTGGTTAACTATAATTAGTGGACGACAACTCTTGTTCCGGGGTTGTCTGCGGTGGCTCTGACTATTCGTTGCCCGGGAGGTATTACCGGTCCTGCCCAGTCAAAAAGCTGGGCAGCAGAAGCCAGTGGCGAATTAACACAACCATGGCTCATCGGGTGACCGAAGTTATTGTGCCAGTAAGCTCCATGTATAGCATAGCCTTGGTAGAAAAACATGTTGTTTGGTACATTAGGCAAATTGTAATATGTTCCCAAAGCTTGCGATCCGCCAATCATGCTTTGAGAGCGGGTTTTGTACCAGATATTGAATGTGCCTTTTGGGGTTGAAGCCCAAAGGCCGGAAGAAATGGGGAATTCTATTACTAATTTATTTCCTTCGTATGCTCTAAGTCTTTGTTCGTCTAAAGATATCTCAATCCATTTTTCCTCCCCTGCTGCATTAGTTGTTCCTAATACTGCTTGATTGGCTTCATCGTTCACCTGAGTTATAGATTGGGCATAAGCATAGGCTAAGGAAGTTTTTGGGTAACTGATTGTTTGGTTATTGAAGATGGCGGTTGTGGCGTTTTCATCAAATTTGCCCTTCTGTTTTAAAACTTGATAAACATCACAGCAGGAAGTAGTCGGATCTCCGGAGATATGTAATCTGTAGGCAAGAGTTCTTTTTACGGATTGAAAATTAAAAGCAATAAATGTAATAACGGCTATTAATAATAAAAGAGGTATTAGACGGTGCCACATAAAATTTAAGTGTGCCGTCTTTCACACTATTTTTATTGTGAAGGAGAATTGCTATAGACGTCAAGAGGTAAGTTTTGTATTATGGAAAATTACATGAAAAAAGTGGCAATTTTTTCTGCTGTTTTAGTGGTGCTACTGTTTGTTTTGCTAAATATTTTCTTCAATAAAGAGAAGGCCGGTCTGGTATCGCCTTTTCTGCAACAGGAAAAAGTTTTAGGTATAAACCAGTGGTTTCCGAAGCAACCAGATGGGAATTATAGCAGTGCTCCTGATATAAGCGCGGAGGCGGCTTTGTTTGTGGAGACAAAATCCGGGCAAGTTCTTTTTGTCAAAAATTTCAATAAAAGATTGCCAGTTGCTTCTTTAGTTAAAGTGATGACAGTTCTTATTGTATTGGAACATAAAGATTTGGATTCTGAGTTTATAGTAAGCCAAAGAGCTGCTGATACGGAACCCGACAAAATGTTACTTATTGCAGGAGAAAAATTAACTCTAAAAGAATTGCTTTCCGGGATTTTTTTAATATCTGCAAACGATGCGGCGGAAGTATTGGCAGAGGGGACTACAGGTGATAGGGAAGAATTTATCAGGTTAATGAATAAAAAAGCAGAACAATTGGGTATGAAAAATACTCATTTTGCAAATCCTACGGGTTTAGATGAAGATTCCAACAATTCTTACTCAACAGCTTACGATTTGGCCGTCCTGACAAGATATTTAATCAGACGCTTTCCGGAGGTAGCAGAAATTTCCAAATCCGAACATGTCTATTTGCCCCAAACTGAAAATCATCAAGATTATGACATGTATTCCGGGATAAATTTATTAACTACTTATCCTGGAGTTGTAGGTTTTAAAACCGGTTATACTCCGGAAGCGGGATTAACATTAGTTACTTTAGCAAGAAAGTCAGATTATGAGGTATTAGGAGTGCTTCTGGGATCAGAGGATAGGCGCGATGAGGCAAGAGAATTATTGGATTATTCATTTGATAAATTAAAATGATATACTATAAGCATGACAAATGCACCTGTTGCAGTAGAAGCAAAAGAGTTAAAAGGATCTGGAGTATCTGCATGCGCCTCACTTGTCGATCACTTTTTGAATGATGTTGTTAGAAAACAAGGTCCAGAACAATGGCGGGGTAAACAGAATACTTTATTTGAACAAGCACAAGAGGAAGCAGTTCGTGATTTAGGGTCTCAATGGATAGAAGATTATATAAAGCCTTTGGTTGATCTTGAAGGAGCAAGGAGTATTTTTCCAAAAATAAACTCTCCGGAGCAAGTCTATGGAAATATCTCATTTATTTTTCTTTTAGGACGTGGATTAGGAGGTCGAATAACCGAAGAAAATAAGCAAGAGGTATATACCCATATAATAAGACAATTGATAGATCGGAGTCTTTTTGATTATGCAGTTTTAAATCCAAGAAATTCACGCTATGATAGACAATTTGGTGATACATGCGAGAAGTTTTTAGATGCAGGAGCCAACAGCAAGAGTCCTAATTTAGTAGAGTTTCCATTTGTACCTCAATCCGGGTAAACTCTGGATCTTGTAAAAAAACTATGATTGCGAAAGTTAAAGAAGGATATAGAGTGATGGCTGAAAGCGGACGGAATATGGGGACATATCCAACTCGCGAGCAAGCCGAAAAACGTCTCCGTCAGATTGAAATCTTCAAACATTTAAAAAAGAAATAATATTTTTAAGGGATTGCAAAGATATAGGTTCTGGTGGTATATAATGCTCGGATGTTTACCAATCAGAAAGTTTTGGGGGTATTTTTAATAATCTTTATTGTCGCGGCAGGAGTATATTTTACCGTGACAAAATTTAAGAATGATGTAAGTACCATTTCCGCTTCTCCTTCTCCCACCCCGGCCACTTTGGATTTCCTGTTTAATCAAGATTCATCTCCTGCAGCTCAACAACAGTCTCAACAAACAGATTTGCCTTTGGCTACGAACAAAAAACTTCCAGACTTCCCCGGCATTTTAAAACCGGAAGTTTTACAAAACAAAAAAGCCATAATTCAAACAGGTAAAGGTATGATAGAACTTCAAATTTACCCGGAAGCAACTATGGCTGCTTCCAATTTTATGATTCTGGCGTCAAACGGGTTTTATAACGGACTTACCTTTCATAGGGTAGAAGATTGGGTGGTTCAAGGCGGGGATCCAACCGGTACAGGGTCAGGTGGGCCGGGGTATCACTTTCCCGACGAACCGGTGACCAGATCTTATGTTAAGGGTATAGTGGCTATGGCCAATTCAGGTCCTAACACCAACGGCAGCCAGTTTTTCATACTTAAAAAAGATACTGCGCTTGCGCCAAACTATACAATCTTTGCTGCTGTTATCTCCGGCCAGGAAGTAGTTAATAAACTTTCAGTCGGCGATATTATGCAGAAAGTAGTTATACAGTAAATTACACAACATCTAGTATATTGACACTTATAAATACCAATATGTTATGGTATATTTGGTTTTGTGAAATGCCCATTTTGCCAAAGTAATTTATCAAAAGTTATAGATAAAAGGTCGGTTCCCGGACGCGGGGAAATAAGGCGGCGCAGAGAATGCTTAAAATGTACCAAGCGCTTCACAACATACGAGCGGCTGGGAGAAGTTGAGATAATGGTCATTAAAAAAGATGGTAGGCGGCAGTCGTTTGTCAGAGAGAAATTGGAGATAGGATTGACCAAAGCTTTAGAGAAAAGACCGGGGATAGATAAGGTTTCAAGCATTTTGGATAGGATAGAAAAGCGAATTAGAATAAGGAGACTGCAGGAAATTTCATCGCAGACTTTGGGAAAATGGGTTTTATCTGAACTTAAAAAATTGGACCAAGTTGCTTATTTGCGCTTTGCCAGCGTTTATAGGACTTTTTCCGATCCGAAAGATTTTAAGAAAGAAATGGAAACGTTATGACAAAAAAAACTAGCACTACATCGCAAATAGTGACTATTCCTAAGATTCGCGGCAGAAGGAAAACCAATGGTGAGCTGAAGGTAAAAAAAATAGATAAAAACAGCCGCACTTTTGAAACAAGATTTATCCCCCGCTACAAAAAAACGCCTGGCATGCCTAAAGATTTGCTGCAGCCTTCATTTTCCGAAAGCGCAAAAAAAATCCTTCAAGAAAGATATCTTTTAAAGACAGGTGACGGCGGAGTGGCGGAAACCGTCGCAGAAAGATTTTGGCACTTGGCTTATGATATTGCTTCAGCTGATTTTGACTTTGGGGCAACTCCAAAGGCGGTTCAAGATTTGGCTGTCGAGTTTTATACCATCATGGTAAACCAGGAATTTTTACCAAATTCTCCCACTATCATGAATGCCGGGAAAAATAACGGTTTGCAGTACAGCGCTTGTTTCGTTTTGCCGATTGGAGATTCTTTGCCGGAGATTTTCGATGCGGTCAAATACGCTGCACTGATCCATCAGACAGGGGGAGGGACAGGTTTTTCCTTTTCCAGACTGCGGCCCCAAGGCTCAAGGGTTAAAACAACAGGTGGTGTAGCGTCCGGTCCGGTCTCATTTCTTAGGGTTTTTAACGCGGCTACTGAATCCATAAAACAAGGAGGTACAAGAAGAGGCGCCAATATGGGGGTTTTGCGGATAGATCATCCGGACATTCTAGAATTTATCCGTTGTAAATCCGAACTGGATGAATACAACAAGTCGTTTTACGAAGTAGCGACACCCTCACTATCCGATGATGTTGCCCGCGAAAATTTTAGATTGCAACTGCTGGATAAACAGATTGCCAATTTCAATATTTCATGCGGGATAACGGATAAGTTTATGGATGCTTGCTACAAAGGTGAGAATTATGATTTGGTTGATCCCGGGACCGGTGAGGCTGTAGGTAAATTAAATGCAAAGCAAGTTTTTGATGAAATAGTGGAGAGGGCTTGGGCAACAGGAGACCCCGGCCTTATTTTTATTGACCGGATTAACCACTCCTCCGCCAATCCCGTACCGGAGCTGGAAAAGATAGAAGCAACCAATCCTTGCGGGGAACAGCCGCTGGCGCCATGGGATGCATGTAACTTGGGTTCAATTAATTTGGGGAAATTTGTCCGCCCGCTTCGCGAGGCGAGCCAGCTGGCGGATGACAGTGAAATAAATTGGGAAGGACTCCGGGATGTGACAAGAAAAGCAGTTCATTTTCTGGATAATGTGGTTCAGGTTAACCCTTATACATTGCCCCAGATTTATGAAAAGGTTCACTCAAACAGGAGAATAGGTTTAGGGGTAATGGGTTGGGCGGACATGTTGTTTAAGCTCAAAATTCCCTATGACTCTGATGAGGCTATTGAGCTGGCTGAAAAAATAATGAAATTTATCAATGAAGAAGGTCACACTATATCCCAAGAGCTTGCTAAAACCCGCGGACCTTTTCCCAACTGGGCACATTCAATTTACAAAGACGATAAGCCTATCCGTAACTCCACTATTACTACGATAGCCCCAACAGGCACAATTTCCATTATTGCGGATTGTTCATCCGGTATTGAACCGGTTTTTGCTCTTGCTTACATCCACCAGGTTAAACGCCCGGGACTTCCTACGAGAACACTGACTATTGTCAATCAGACATTTGAGGCAATTGCCAAAAAAGAGGGATTTTATAGTGAGGAGTTGGCAGGAAAAATCATGGATAGAGGTTCGGTTAAAGGGTTTGAAGAAGTACCCCAGATATGGCAAAGAGTTTTTGTGACTGCTCCGGAAATTGATCCGGAAATTCACGTTAAAATGCAGGCGGCTTTTCAACAAAATACTGATAATTGCGTTTCCAAAACTATCAATTTGCCAAATTCCGCTACTCGTGATGATATTGCCAAAGCATACCTTTTGGCTTGGGAAACAGGCTGCTCCGGCATTACCGTTTACAGGGACGGCAGCAAGCATGTCCAGGTTTTGAATATTTCTTCCAGTTTAAATAGCGGTAAAATTGAAGACCCGGAAGCTCCGGTTGCCGAGCGGCCGATGATACTTCGAGGCAGGACTTATAAAGTTTCAACTCCGGTGGGGGAAGCTTTTATTACCGTCAACCGCGACAGCGAAGGTCAACCTTTTGAAGTGTTTGTGACAGTGGGGCGGGCCGGTATGCATACCATGGCTGATGCGGAAGCCATGGGCAGATTGGTATCTTTGTCGCTTCGTCTGGCTCGGGGCGCAAAAGAGACAGATCCCAAGAAAGTTGCTGGTAAGATTGTAGGGCAGCTTAAAGGGATTGGAGGAGCGTCGTATGTTGGATTTGGAAAAAACAGAGTGATGAGTTTGGCAGATGCTATTGCCAAGGTTTTGGCAGAGGATTTGGCGCAAGATCAGGCTCAAGGTAATATTGAAACATTGCCTTTGAATTTAACAATAGATAATTCTGATCCGGTTGACCCGGAGCCAAATACCTTAGCTCATCTTCAGGCAGATTTGTGCCCTGAATGCGGCAGCGCCTCATTTGTAATGGAGGAAGGCTGTAAAAAATGCCACTCCTGCGGGTATAGTATGTGCTGATTTTGTTATAATTTTATGGTGGGTTCAAATTATTTCAAGAAAAAAACTTTCATTTTCTTTCCACTAGAGGCAGGTTTGGCGCATATAATTCGCTCGCTGGCAGTTGCGGAGGAATTGGTTAGACGTAAGCACAGAATAATATTTGCTCTTACAAAGAAGAAACAGTTTTTCATCAAAAACAAAAATATAGAAGTTATTGACATTGGAGAATATTGTTCTGACTTTCAATCTGCAAATCAAATCAAAGACCCATCGTATATTTACCCGTTAGTTTTAGAAGAAATAAAGATTCTTAAAAAATATAAGCCTGATCTAGCAGTAATTGATTGTAGATTTTCAGCAATTCTATCGTGTAAGAGTTTGGATATACCCTCGGTATTTATAGTAAACAGCGAAGGTTTGTTTTGCAAAACCTATTTACCGGATTTTGGTCTGCCTAAATTAGTTCAATATTTAATTAACCTTTTCTCTCATATGCTGGTTTCTAATTTCAAATCACAATACTTTGACCCGCTTTTAGAAGTTGCTAAACTGGTGAATAAAAATTTTAAGAGAGTTGAGCTCCTGGATATGATTTATATTATTCCTGAACCAAGGGGTTATTTGCTACAACTGGAAGATAAATATGATACCAATTATGTAGGTTCTATCTGGGGGAATGGTTTTGATGAGTCTAAACCGAGCTGGTTGGACAAAATTAAACCAGATGGACGGACAATTTATTTAACCTTTGGTGGTACTGGTTATGACCCTGAGAAGTTGTTGTCTTTAAGTAAGTTATTGATTGAAAAGGGGTATAGAGTGATTGTTTCCTCAAGCAATATTGTTAATCCTGAAGAGTTTAGCCATTTAGATAATCTCTATGTAGAGAGGTTTTTGCCCGGATTCGCTGTTTGTCAAAAAGTGGATCTTGTTGTATGTCATGGTGGTTTAGGCACGATGAGTCAAGCTTTAATTTTGGGAAAACCGGTAGTGGCAATACCATTTAATCCGGATCAATATCTTCATGGTTTTAGGTTTGAAGAGCTTGGATTAGGAAAATGTGTGTCAAATTTAAGAGTGGTTGATTTAATCCGATTAGATTGGGAAAACTTTCAGCGAAGGGCCAGAGATTTGCCGATAAACCGGATTTTTAACACAATCGAGGAAGTTTTGAAAGAAAAAGATAAATATAAGACTGCTATTACCAAATATAGTAAAATGTTTGCTGGAGTTGATGGAAATAAGAAAGCAACAGATATTTTAGAAAGGCTAATTAGGTAATGAGTATTCAAGAGAAAGGTTTGGTAATTGTTTATACTGGTGAAGGGAAGGGGAAGACAACTGCTGCATTGGGGTTGGCAGTTCGCGCCGCAGGATATAATAAAAAAATTTTAATTGTTCAGTTTGGCAAAAATACTTTTTCCGGGGAACTTATAACACTTAAAAAATTAAAAATAAAAATAATCCAGGGAGGTAAAGGGTTTGTTAAAATAATGGGCGACAAGCTGCCTTTTATTGAACACAAAAAAGCAGCAAAAAACTTATTTGAAGTATTATATAAAGAAGTAATATCTGATAAATGGGATGTGGTGGTGGCAGATGAGGTAGTGGGAGCTGTAGCTTCAAAATTACTATCTCTTACGAAAATAAGACAACTTATTTCGGAAAAACCGGATAAACTGGATTTAATATTAACAGGCCATCATGCATCAAAAGAATTAATTAAAATTGCAGATTTGGTAACAGAGATGAAAGAGGTTAAACATCCCTACAAGATAGGAAAATTGGCAAAAAAGGGTATTGACTTTTAGCACTCGATATATTAAACTGCTAATTAGTTAAAGATATGGCTGATTTTATCAAACCGATTCTAAATGAGTCTATTAAACTTAAGTCAACTATGCCTGTTGGTCCCTTGCGGGATACGGTTATTTTCCCCGGCAACTCGGTTCCTATTATCTCCGGCCGCCCTAAATCAAAGGCTGCTTTGGATATAGCTTGGAATAGCGATAAGCTAATTGTGTTTGTGACTCAAAAAAATTCCCGGATCGAAGACCCGGCCGATAAAGACCTCTATAAAGTAGGGACTGTTTGTTTGATAAAAAGGGTAGTCAAGAATCCCGAAGGTGAATACACGCTGCAGGCAGAAGGAATTTCCCGCGTTTACCTTAAAAACTTTACCCGACTGGAACCCTACCTTGAGGTAGAGATAGAAGAGATACCCGAACTTTATGAGAAAACAGAACAAACAGAAGCACAAGTTCGAACCGTCAGGAATCAAGTCAAGCGTTTCCTGGAGCTTGGAGGTAATCCTTTCTTTGACCAAAGCAATCTTATTAATTGGCCACTTTTTAGCTATTCGGATGACCCCAATCAATTGGTTAATTCAATTACCCAAACCATAGATTTTAAAACCATAGACAAGCAACAGATTTTAGAGATGGTTTCCGCCGCTGATAGATTACAAAGATTGTCTGAACTTTTGGCTAAAGAGATCAGAATTTTGGAGATATCTCAAAAAATTTCTTCCCAAACACAAGAACGAGTTTCCAAACTGACAAAAGAAGCGATATTAAAGGAACAGATGAAAAGTATCGAAGAGGAACTGGGCGGCAGTGATACGGAACATCAGGAAATTAATGAATTTGAGTTAAAGATCAAAAAGAGCGGTATGCCAAAACCGGTTTTGGAAAGGGCTAAAAAAGAGCTTTCCCGGCTTGCTAAAATGTCTTCGTATAACCCTGAAGCAGGCTACATCAGAAATTACCTGGAATGGTTAACCGATTTGCCATGGTGTCTTGGAAGGAAGGGAAAAGTCAACCTGAAAAAAGCAGAAGATATCTTGGAAGAGGATCATTATGCTTTGAAAAAAGTTAAAGAGAGAGTTATAGAATATCTGGCTGTTGCCAAACTGGCAGGAAAATTGAAAGGTCCAATCCTTTGTTTTGTAGGCCCGCCCGGTACAGGTAAAACTTCAATTGGAAAATCTATTGCCAGAGCTTTGAACCGAAAATTCGTTAAAGTTTCTTTAGGTGGGATACGAGACGAGGCGGAGATAAGGGGTCATAGGCGGACTTATGTGGGCTCGATGCCCGGCAGGATTATACAGGGGATAAAGCAAGCAGACGCGGTTAATCCGGTTTTTATGCTGGATGAGATTGATAAAATTGGCATCGATTACAGAGGTGATCCTTCGGCGGCACTTCTTGAAGCATTGGATCCTGAACAAAATGAGAGTTTTTCTGATCATTATTTGGAAGTATCATACGATCTTTCCAATGTAATGTTTATCACCACCGCCAATATTTTAGATACTATTCCTTCGGCTCTTCGGGACAGACTGGAAATTATTAGGTATCCCGGCTATACGGAAGACGAGAAATTTCATATTGCCAAAAAATTCCTGATCCCCAAACAAATAGAAAATCATGGGTTAGGCAAAAGCAAGGTTGAGTTTGATATGGAGGCAATTTACAGAGTTATCAGGGAATATACTCGGGAAGCGGGTGTGAGAAATTTGGAAAGAGAAATTTCTGCGATCTTGCGAAAGGTGGCCAGAAAAATAGCGGAGAGTAACAAACGGGTAGAGAAATTTGTAATTTCTCCCAAAGACATTCACGGTTTCCTAGGCCCGATTAAATTCTTGCCCATTTTGGCTGAAAAAGAAGATGAGATAGGAATGGTAACAGGCTTGTCGGTGACTGAAGCAGGAGGAGAGGTTTTGTTTATTGAAGTAACTCTTATGCCGGGAAAAGGCAATTTGCTTCTGACCGGACACCTGGGAGATGTGATGAAAGAGTCGGGTCAGGCTGCTATGTCATATGTCAGGGCGCATTTTTCCGAACTGGGTCTCCCTGAACGGTTTTTTCAAAAAGTAGACGTGCATGTTCATGTTCCTGAAGGGGCGATACCCAAAGATGGACCTTCTGCAGGTATTACGTTAACTTGCGCCATAGTTTCGGCTTTTACCAAAATCCCGGTACATAAAGAGGTAGCCATGACCGGGGAAGTCACTTTGCGGGGCAGGGTTTTAGAAATTGGCGGGTTTAAAGAAAAGATTTTGGCAGCCCACAGAGCTGGGGTTAAAGTGGTAGTTGCTCCGGCTGATAACGAAAAAGATTTGGAAGATATTCCGGATTATGTGCAAAAAGATCTTAAGTTTGTTTTTGTAAAGCATATGGATGATGTTTTGAAAGTTGCTCTTATGAAGCCTCCGCAACCGGTCACCCGCAAAGCCATCCCTGTCCACCCCGCTTACCTTGCGTAAATCTCTATTGATTATTCTTTGTAAGTGTTGTAAATTCTAAGGACTGCAGCGTAATAATATAAAATATTAAACGCTGCTAGAACGTTTAATTCGCAGGAGCGAATTATTACGTCCTGCTTCAAAAATTTTCATGGATTTAATTACAGATAACGCAAGTTTAATAATCTGGGTCGCCGCGGCGACTGCTATTTTATATGGCGGATGGCTTATTGTTGAAATTTTAAGAAAATCTTCCGGTGATGAGAAAATGAGGGAGATCGCCGTGGCGATCCAAATCGGTGCCGCAGCATATTTACAGCGGCAATATAAAGTTGTAGCCTTGGTGGCTATTGCTTTGGCAGTTTTAATCTATTTTGTTCTAGGCCAAAATACGGCTGTCGGCTTTTTGATTGGCGCAACTCTTTCTGCTTTGGCAGGATTTATAGGTATGAGTGTGGCTGTTCGGGCAAATGTACGAGTGACAGAAGGAGCCAAACAGGGTTTATCGCAAGCTTTTTCTCTTGCTTATAAAGGTGGGGCAGTCACCGGATTTTTGGTGGTGGGTCTGGCTCTTGCTGCTGTTTACGGCTTTTATCAATACACCGGCGGGGATTTAAAATCTTTGGTAGGCTTGGGGTTTGGAGGATCTTTAATTTCTGTTTTTGCAAGGTTGGGCGGAGGGATTTTTACTAAAGGAGCAGATGTTGGAGCGGATTTGGTTGGCAAGCTTGAGCTGGGGATACCGGAAGATGACCCGCGGAACCCGGCGGTAATTGCCGATAATGTGGGAGATAATGTGGGGGATGATGCGGGCATGGCTGCGGATATTTTTGAAACTTATATCATTACTGCTATTGCCGCCATGATTTTGGGCCAGCTGCTTTTTCCGGGATTCACTCAAGCAGTGATCTTTCCCATTTTGATTCTCTCCATGGGCATTTTTGCATCTGTTGCCGGATCGTTTTTTGTAAGACTCACAAGCAAAAATATCATGGGTGCCCTTTATAATGGCATGATTGTAGCAGCTTTAATCTGTGCAGTTTTATTTTACCCTGTAACCTCGAGCCTTATGGGTAGTAATGGGGCATTTTCGGTGTTGAATTTATATCTGGCAGCTTTAATAGGAGTTTTAGTTACAGGTGGAATGGTGGTAATTACAGAATACTATACCAGTACAAAGTATTCGTCTGTCCAAAATTTGGCTAAAGCTTGCCAAACAGGTCATGCCACAAACATTATTTCCGGACTGGCATTGTCCATGCGTTCAACTTTTTGGCCGATTATTTTAATTTCGGCAGCAGTAATAGGGAGTTTTCTTTTGGCAGGACTTTACGGAGTAGCTTTGGCCGGGGTCACCATGCTCTCTTTGGCAGGGATTGTGGTGGCAATAGATGCTTTTGGCCCAATTACTGACAATGCCGGTGGAATTGCCGAAATGGCGGGTCTTTCCTCTAAAGTTCGCGGCGTTACCGATCCTTTGGATGCGGTTGGCAATACCACCAAAGCTGTGACCAAGGGTTATGCAATAGGTTCGGCCGCCCTGGCGGCCCTGGTTTTATTTGCCATATATGCCCAGGAATTTTCCTTTCAAGCAATGGAACTTTCTTTTTCTCTGTCTGATCCTAAAGTTTTGGTAGGTTTATTTATAGGTGGCGCTTTACCTTATCTTTTTGCCTCTTATGCCATGGAGGCAGTAGGTAAAGCAGGCGGTGCGGTTGTGGAAGAAGTAAGACGTCAATTTAGAACTATAAAAGGGATTATGACAGGCGCGGCAAAACCGGATTATGCAAAATGTGTGGAAATTGTGACTGCTTCGGCGCAAAAACAGATGTTGGTTCCGGCTTTAATTCCTGTTTTGTCCCCTGTAATTGTGGGATTTGTCCTGGGTCCGGTGGCTTTGGGGGGGATGCTTGTTGGATCAATCGTGACAGGTATTTTTGTGGCAGTTTCCATGACAACAGGAGGTGCTGCTTGGGATAATGCCAAAAAGTATATTGAATCCGGAAAATTTGGCGGTAAAGGTTCTGATGCCCATAAAGCTGCAGTCACCGGAGATACTGTCGGAGATCCTTACAAAGACACCGCCGGTCCTGCCATAAATCCAATGATTAAAGTGGTCAATATCGTAGCGTTACTCTTAGTACCATTTCTTAGATAAATTAAGAATTATTGTGCTGGTGGAGGGGGAGGCTGGTTGCCGAACAGGGCATTTTTTACCTCATTTACTACCTGATCAGGAGTGTATGATGCTTTGATTAAATAAGCTTGTGCCCCGAGTTCAAACCCTTCTTTGATAACCGCTTCCTGTCCCAAATTAGTAAGCAGTATTGTTATCATTTTAGAATTCGGATTCTGAGTCTTAAATTCCCTAAGCAGCTGTAATCCATTCATACCCGGCAGCATGATATCTAAAAGTAGGAGGTCGAATTGCTCCTTTTTTAAAGTATCTAAACCGGATTGTCCATCGATAGCCTCCTTTACCAAAAAGCCGGCTTTGGTAAGCTGTTTTGCGTATAGTTCTCTAATAAAGTCTTCATCTTCAACAAGCAATATTTTTTTTGCTGTAGGATTCATGTTAGATCTATTGTATATAAATTTTTCAATAATTCAAAGACCCTGATTGAATGGCTTGTGCGGTAAATTTATTTCTATCCAAAAATCCTGCGGTTTGAGTAGCTAGCGGTAATGTAAAGGAGAATTTGCTGCCATGTCCTTCTTCAGACTCTGCCCAAATTTTCCCACGCAATTTTTCAACGATTGATTTGGAAATATAAAGCCCTAAACCCGTACCCTTATTGCCCTTTTGCTCCAGATTTGAAACTCTGAAGAATTTGGTGAAAAGATGAGATATTGCCTCTTTTGGTATGCCTGCCCCCGTATCGGAAATTGTGGTAATAAGTTCCGTAGGTGAAACACTTGTTGTAATTTCAACTTTTCCTCCGGGATTTGTGTAATTTATGGCATTGGCTACCAAATTTGTGAGAACTTCAGCAATTCTGATTGGGTCAGCAAAGACTTTTTGTAAGTTATCCGCTTTCAAAGTTAAAACAATATTTTTTTGATTTGCCTGGTTTCTTAAGTCCTCAACGACCTTGGAAAGTATAGGCAGATAATCGACAGACTCGTTGGAAACAGTAAATTTATCCCTCTCTATTTTATTGACATTTAACAGATTCTGGATTAAGGTTTGGAGTTGTTGTGCGGAAGTAAACGCCTTTTGCAATAGCTGCAAACTTTCTGCAGGTATCTTATCTTTGTTTTCATTTAAAGCTACGGAAAGATACCCTACTATACTGGTTAAGGGTGTTTTAAGTTCATGTGAGGCCATAGATACAAAATCCAGCTTCATTTGTTCCAATTCTTCTTCTCTGGATAAATCGTGGAGCATGAGAACGGAGGATAGATGGCTTTGTGTTTGGTCGTCAACTTGAGTACTCATCAAGTTTATTCTTGTCTGTTTGCCGCTTTTCCCGATGAGTTTTGCTGTCTGATTAAAATTCTCTTTGCAGTATGTTTTTGATAAAATTTCATCTTGATCTGCAAAAAAATGGATTACTTGGTCGATTGGTTTTCCTAGAACTTCTGTTTCTGAAAAACCGGTCAGTTCTTGAGCGGATTTATTAAAGAGCAGGATATTTTTATTAAAGTCTACGGCTATGATTCCATCTATTAAGGTGGTAAGGATTTCGTTTAATTTATTCTTTTCTGAAACGGTAACGTCCCTGTCTGTTTCGAGTTGCTGCAAAGTTTTGGAAATTTTATCCACCATGAGATTAAAGGCGGTTCCCACATCTTCAAATTCATCCCCTGACCTGATGTCTGCGCGAATATTAAGACTGCCTCCGGCAAATTCTCTGGTGTTTTTAATAAGTTGACCTAAAGGTTTTAATGTCCAAAATAGGAATGTGATAGATAATATTGAACAGCCTATGCCTATTAAAATATAGAAAGGAGGTGTTAGCGGGATAAACAGGCCGAGTGCGGCTGGAAGTAAAGCGGAAAATATTATTGCTAAGGCAATTTTTAAATGGAGAGTTTTCTTGGCAGGTTTATCCATCTCTCGTAAGCGTATCAAATGGCGGATGTTGGGTCAACTACGTTCATGATAACTGAACGTAGTCAAGGAATCTGGTATAATTTGTGCACGCCGCCATCGTCTAGTGGCCTAGGACATCGGGTTCTCATCCCGAAAATCACGGGTTCAACTCCCGTTGGCGGTACTGGTTTGACCACAACCATGTAAACTAGTTGTGGTTGACTTATGCGAAGATTTAGTCTAAAATTGGCACAATTTGTCCTCCGCCATGGCGGGAGAGAGAATTTATGACCAAAATTAAAACAGATTCAAATCCGGGCAGGAAGAGTATATATTTAACTGCAAAAGGTTTGGCTGATGCTAAAATAGAGCTCGGATATTTAAAAGGAACTAAAAGAACTCAAATTGCAGATAGAATTCGTCAGGCAAGAGAATACGGCGATTTGACTGAAAACTCCGAGTACGATATAGCTGTTGAGGATCAATCGCTGATAGAAAATAGAATCTCACAACTGGAAAATATAGTCCGCGATGCAAAAGTTATTGCAGGTCAACGCAGCCAAGATTTTGTGGTGATTGGATCAACGGTAAAAATTGAGATGGATGAGGGCGTTGATGAATTTACCATTGTAGGTAGGGTTGAGGCAGATCCTGCTAAAAAAAGGATTTCCAATGAATCTCCTTTAGGATTGGCTCTGATTGGAGCCAGAAAAGG
>JAHIUE010000047.1 GCA_018817205.1 Patescibacteria group bacterium
GCTGAAATGAGTAGTATTAGGGGTACACTATGAGGATTTTGTTGTTCTTTTTCATCGGATTTCTGTCCTTTTTCTACCTCTCGGAAATAATCAAGCGCCTGATCAATGAGGCCCGCTATAGCATTATCGGACTTGTCTTTATTATTTTAGGGGCTTTGACAGGTTTTTTTGGCGGGAGTTTTTTACCGGAAGGCTTAAATATTCTAACTGCTTTCTTTTTAATCGGTGCAGGCATAGGTATTATGTCTCATCATCTTCTTTCCCGCAGGTTTATTTTATTCCGCAAACTGGAAACGGATTTTGTCTTAAAACATGAAAGCGGTTTCGAGAGATTCCTGGAAATCTTACCCGGCTCTTTGACTTGGCTTGCTTTAACCTCACCTATCTGGCTTTCTTTTTCTCTTCCATATGCCGTTGCCTATTTAATCTTAATTGCGGATGTTTATTGGTTACTCACTGCCTTTAGAATCGCCTCATTAATTTTAGTTGGCTATAGAAAAATGGAATGGGCCAAAAAACAGAATTGGCAAGAATCCCTACAAAAGAATTTTCCCGAAACTTGGGAAAAATATTACCACCTGATCCTTATCCCTACTTACAAAGAAGCCTTATACATCCTTCAACCCACCATTGACGCAATTCTAAGCTGCAGCTATCCGAAAAATAAAATATTTATTGCTGTAGGCTTTGAAGAAAGAGATGATCCGGAAAAAATCCAAAGTACGAAACGGTATCTTGAGAAAATTCAAAAAAAAGTCGCCGGTGTTTTTACTACCATCCACCCCTATGGTTTACCGGGAGAAGTTGCGGGCCAGGGGTCAAATAAAAACTGTATGATCAAACACATAGCGCCCCAGTTGCAAAAGAAAGGTATTAAAACCTCCGATGTTTTTGTTACAACATTGGATGCCGATTTTGTCGTAAGCCCCCAGTTTTTGGCAGGAGCACTGCACAAATATCTATCTTTGCCGGAAATTGAAAGAGACAAACGAACTTTCACCGGAGTATTTCTGTACCACAACAACTACTGGCAAACTCCCACCCCGATGAGACTTATGGCAACAGGGACCAGCTTTTGGCAACTGGCCGAGATGGTTGGTTCAGACAAATATATGAATTATTCGTCGATGTCTATTTCCCTAAAAGCCTTACTTGATATTGGCCTTTGGATACCAGACAAAGTCAATGACGACAACGGTTTTTACTGGAAAGCATACTTCCATTTTAACGGCGACTACAAAGTCATTCCCCATTTTTTACCGATATCCGCCGATGCTGTCCAGGACACCACCCTTCTTAAAACCTTCCAAAACCAGTATCTACAAATCAGAAGGTGGGCTTATGGAGTTGAGCACATTCCTTTTATAATTAAGCAATATTTTACTAAGGAAATAGATTTTTGGGACAAAACAGATAAGGTGCTTTTTAAAATCTGGGGGGATCTGAAGTGGGGATTTTTGGCAATCTTTGTCACTTTCGGCAGCCTGCTGGTACCTCTTGTTAATCCTGATTTTAAAGAATCTGTTATGTCGGTGAACTTACCGATTGTCTCCTCATGGATTTTGACAATTACTTTCTTTGCGCTTTTCGCCACAATTTTTATCCATGAAAGAGTAGTTCCTAAAAGACCTCAAAACTGGTCTATTTTTAAAATCATCTGGTCATATATACAATGGCTCTTGATACCGCTCATTATTATAACTATTTCGTCGCTTCCGGCAATTGATGCCCAGACATCTTTAATGTTTGGAAAGAAATTAGAGTTCCGGGTTACCAACAAAGCCCGGCTACTGAAAAAGGTGTAGAATTTATGTCAAGCAAAATAAACCTTCTGATAAAATTATCTCCACTGTTTTTGGCTTTAATCATGACTCTGGCTATTGCTCTTTCTTTTAAATTTTTACCCCAAAAAATGCCTCTTTTTTACTCCCTCACCTGGGGGGAAGGACAACTGGCAACATATGCACAATTCTTAATACTGCCTGCAATCATTATCCTTATTACGCTTGTTAATTTGGTTATCTCCTGGCAATTACACCACCAACAATCGTTTTTCAAACAAGTACTCTTGTTTTCGCCGCTCGTCATCGGTTTAATACTCACAACTGCTTTTATTAAAATAGTTCTAAATTTTATATGAATCTAATCCTACCCGCCATATCTGCTTTATTTGCTACTCTTCTTGCAACTACTCCTACTGTACTTCTGGCAAAACGATTTAAGCTTGTGGATAGTCCCAAAACAAGACCGCACCCTGCCCATACCCAGTCGCGCACCGTACCAAGAGCCGGAGGTTTGCCTGTTTTTATTGGCATTATACTTGCCATATTACTGTTTACCCCTTTCGAAAAAACCACATGCGGAATTTTGCTTGGACTTACGATCCTACTTGTTGTTGGTCTTTTGGACGATAAATATCAAAATCTCTCGCCGTATTTTAGATTAATTACCCAATTTTTAGCCGCGACTGTGGTAGTGGCAAGCGGCGTCAACATTCATTTTATTACCAATCCTTTGGGAGGAATCATTAATTTTGACTCTGTATTTTTACTTGCCGATATACTTGCCATATTCTGGATCGTCTGGATAATGAATATGGTTAATTGGTCAAAAGGTGTAGACGGACAGATGCCGGGCATCATCTGTGTTGCCGCCATAATCTTGGGGTTGTTGGCTTTAAAACTTAATCTATTGGGAGACCCCTCGCAATTGACTGTAGTCAAACTTGCCTTCATTACTGCAGGATCCGCTTTTGCGCTTTTGATTGTTAACTGGCATCCGGCCAAGATTTTTCCCGGATTTTCCGGCTCAACAATCCTGGGGTTTATGATTGCAGTTTTGGCGATCCTCTCC
>JAHIUE010000048.1 GCA_018817205.1 Patescibacteria group bacterium
AAATTTTCCACCAGATGATAAATTTCTTTGTTGTCATCATGTTTTAACTCTTTGGCGCCGGAAATCCCCAAAACTATCTTGTCAGACCAAAAATAAGAGGCAAAATTCATTATTCCTGCCATAATCAAGGCAAAACCGACTATTCCCAATCCTCCTGTTTGTCCATAACCAAACCCTTGGGCAATCACATAAATTACCCCGACCGCAAACAGGGAAAATAGAAACATAATCAGCCAGGTCTTAAAAATGTTGCCGGAAACATGATCCCAAGCAGTATTAACTCTTGCCATTAGAATTTAACTTTAATGTCGGCTTTTTCCGATTCTGTGGCTTTGAAGAATTCTTCCATTTTAAAGCCAAACATTTTACCAACCCAGGCAGATGGAATAGTTTGCAAAGAATTGTTTAAACCCAAGACATTGGTGTTATAAAACTGGCGGCTGGCTGCCACTTTGGTTTCAGTATCGGACAGCTCTTCCTGAAGATCCTTAAAATTTTCCGAAGCCTTAAGCTGGGGATAATTTTCGGCAACCGCAAACAAGGATTTTAATGCACCTGTCAGCATATTATCCGCCTGGGCAGCCTGGTGGGGATCTTTTGCGCCCATAAGGGCGGTTCTTGCTTTGGTTACCTCGGTAAGAACACCTTTTTCATGCTTAACATAACCTTTAACCGCTTCCACCAGATTTGGGATTAATGAGGAACGCCTCTTAAGCTGAACATCGATTTGCGACCAGGCTTCTCTAACGCGGTTTCTAAGAGTAACCAGGGAATTGAAAGTCATCAAAAGCCAAAGGATTAAAACAACAACTATACCGACAACAACATACGTTGTAATCATTTCTCCCTAATATTAAACCATTTGGCAAATTCTGTCCAGTCCCAAGCATTGACAATATCTTCAGGTTCACACCATCCGCGCCTGGCTACAGCTGCTCCATACTTCATATTGTCCATTTGGGAAATTTGGTGAGCATCGGTATTGATGATAAATTTTACTCCAAAACTTTTTGCTTGTCTTACCAGATCATCCCTTAAATCCAAACGGCTGGGAAAAGAATTTATCTCCAAAGCCTTGTTGTTCTTAGCAGCAAATTCAAATATCTTATCCCAGCTAACTTCATAAGATTCCCTCGTACCTATCAGCCTGCCGGTTGGATGGCCTAAAACTTTAACATAAGGACTTTCTAAAACTGTAAGAATTCTATTCGTCATTTTTTCTTTAGACATATTAAAGGAAGAGTGAACACTGGCAATGGCAAAATCTAAAATTTCTAAAACTTCATTAGGCAAACCCAAGCTTCCATTAGGTAAAATATCTACTTCGAGTAGATTTAGTACTCGAACACTTTTTTGTGAGGAATTAATTTGTTCAATAGCTTCTTTCTTTCTCTTAACTTCTTTAACTGCCTGATCATGTGTGTGTCCTTTCTGACTTGGTTGGTGGTCAGATATACCAACATAAACATAACCCATTTTTTTAGCTTGGCTAACTATTTCTTTAATGTTGTTTACACCCATATCATGAGAAGGCCGGCTGATAAAGTCGGAGTGGATATGTAAATCGCCTTTAATATCTTTAAGTTCAACTAAATCAGGCAAATTATGCTCTATGGCAGCCTCAATCTCACCCGTATCTTCCCTGATTTCCGGCGGAGGCGTTTGCATTCCCAAGAGTTTATAGAATTGCTCCTCTGTTTTTGTCTCTTGGATCTTGCAGCCTGCTACATCTTTCACTCCATATTCTGACAAAGACAAGCCTTTTTTAACTGCTAAGGTACGGAGGTGTATGTTGTGAGATTTTGAACCTGTAAAGTGCTGCAAGAGAGCCCCGTATGAATCAGGCTCAACTACATAAAAATCCATTGATAAACCTGAATCCGAAATAATGGTAATTTGCTTTTCGCCTTTTTCTGCCACTTTGGCTGCCCCGGGCATTTTGGCAATGTGGTTTATGGCTTCGCTTGCTTTTTTGGAAGCTACTGCAAAATCCAAATCACCCACAGTAGCTACCATTCTTCGCAGAGACCCCAAAACATCGGCTGTTTCTATCAACGGACTCTTTTTTAAGTACTCCAGCACTTTTTGAGCCTGTACATCGGCATAAGGCAATAATACCCTACCCTCAAATGTATCTACTTTTTTCCTCTTTAGAACATCTTCTATCTTTTTGGCAAGCTTTTCCGAAAAGCCTTTTTTAACCAGGTTACCGCTCTTAAACCTGGCACTTAAGTCATCTTTGCTCTTAACACCCATTTTAGCCAGAGTAAGGGCTGTTTTAGGACCAATTCCCGGGATATCCAGAAGCTCAAAAACTATTTCCGGAATACCCTT
>JAHIUE010000049.1 GCA_018817205.1 Patescibacteria group bacterium
TAGAGATTCCGGAGAAAGTACAAAAGCTTATTAACCAAAGAGAACAGATGAGAAAATCGGGAGATTTCAAAAAATCTGATGAACTGCGGAAACAGATTAAAAAATTAGGATATGAAATAGAAGATACTTCACAAGGACCGAAAGTTAAAAAAATATAACATGGAAACAGATGTAATTACAATTGATGGGCCGACCAGTTCCGGGAAAAATAGCGTAGGACTGTTGCTTTCCCAAAAACTCAGGTTTCAGTTTATTGATTCCGGTTCTATTTATAGAGCCGGTTGCATTTTTCTTTTAAGAAATAATATTTCCCCTGATAGTTTGCAGAAAGTTGTAGATGTATATAAAAATTTAGATATTAAAATTCGGGATCAGAAATTTTTTGCAAATGGTGAGGATGTAACAGATAATTTGCATGATCCGGATGTAACTAAAATAGTTTCGGCTATCTCGGCAATTAGGCAAGTACGGGAAGCTGTTAAAATTATCCAGTATAAAATTACTGAAGGTAAAAATACAGTGATGACGGGAAGAGACATCGGTTCGGAAATATTTCCCAAGGCAGTACATAAATTCTATTTGACTGCGGATATTAAAATTAGAGCCCAGAGGCGTTTTGAACAGTTGGTGAAAAAAGATCCTACTATAAAATACGAAACAGTCTTAAAAGATATGCAAGAGCGGGATAAGAAAGATACGGACAGAGAAGTCTCGCCTTTACGAATTCCGGAAGGTGCAATTATTATTGATAATTCTAATCTGGATATTGAACAAACAGTCGAGGAAATGTCAAAACACATCAATGCATAAAATTAAAACTTTATCTAATGGGCTGACATTAATAACGGTTAACTTGCCGCATCTTGATTCGGTTACAACTTTAGTAGCAGTCGGAGCCGGTTCAAGGTATGAAACAAAAAAGACCAACGGGATATCGCATTTTCTGGAACACATGTTTTTTAAAGGTTCGAAAAAATACCCCTCTGCCGAACAAATTGCCATAATTGTTGATGGGATTGGAGCAGTTAATAATGCCGCCACCGATAAAGAAGTGACTTATTACTGGATTAAATCCGCGGCCAAACATATCAAAACTTCTTCGGATATTTTATCTTCTATGGTTAAAGAATCCTTGCTTTCGGAGGAAGAAATCGATAGAGAGAAAGGGGTAATTATAGAGGAGTTAAGAATGGTTAGGGACGTTCCTTACAAACGCGTTTGGGAATTATACGAGAGATTGCAATATGGCGACCAACCTCTTGGTTGGGATATTGGCGGTGAGGAAAAAACTGTCAATGCCGTAACTCATGAAGATATGGTTTTATATATTGATTCGCTTTATAGCCCTAAAAATATGGCGCTTGTTTATGTTGGAAATTTGCCAAAAGATATAGATAAAATTGCCCAAAGATATTTTTTGGACTTGCCCAAAAGGTCAGAGCATAAATTCAAACCTTATGAAAAAGTCAAACAGACTAAACCTAAGGTTAATGTTTTTTACAAAGACACGGACCAGGCAAATTTAGTTTTAGGGATGGAAGGATTTGACCGTTACGATAGAAAACGCTACATAGCTAAAATTTTAGCGGTCGTTTTAGGCGAAGGGATGTCTTCAAGATTGTTTATCCAGGTTAGGGAAAGAAGGGGTTTGGCTTACAATGTTGGTGCACATCATGGCAGCTATAAAGATACCGGAGCGTTTATGGTTTATGGAGGATTGAAATTAGAAAAGATATACGAAGCTCTGGAAGTAATTAAAGCAGAACTTGAAAGGTTAGCGGCAGAAAAAGTTACGGATGATGAACTTCAAAAAGCCAAGGAGATTATTAGAGGTAGGATTGCTCTGCAGAGCGAATCAACTAATTTTTTGGCAGAATATTTTGGAACAAGTTTTGTATTAGACCGTAAAATAGAAACATTTGAAGAAATTTTAGAAAAAATTGATAAGATTACAAAAGAGGATTTACAAAACTTAGCCAAGGATTTATTCCAAAAACAAAATTATAATTTGCAGGTGATTGGTCCGTTTAAAAGTTCTGGTAAATTTGAAAATATTTTACAGAAATAACCGGCTTAAAATTTTCTTAATTTGCAAAGAGATTATCAATGCAACTGCCGCAGTAATAAACCCCCCTAAAATATCCCAAGGATAATGGACTCCAACATAAACTCTGGAAATTCCTACCCAAAGCATCAAAAATAGAAAAAGAAGCGACCATTTAGATTTAAAATATGTAAAAGCAAGAGCAATTACGGCAGAAATCGTTGCATGTCTTGATGGAAATGATGCATCGTTTGCTTCTTTTACCAAGGGGATGAAATTGGATGCAATAAAAGGCCTTGGCTCGAAATAAAATAAATGGATGATTTTGATCAGTATTACTGAAATGAAAAGGCTTAAAATGACAAGCAGGAATGCTTTTTTGTCGTTTACCCCTCCTTTAAAGCCTAAAACTAAGGCAATAAAAAACATTATGTAAATTACATATTCAGCGCCGAATATCCAGAGGAATAAATTTATATTGCCCATTGTGATAAATAGGGAAGGAAGACAAGAATACCCACAGTAGCAGATGTGATAGAGGCAATTAAAACTGCCCCGGCAGATATGTCTTTGGCAAGTTTAGCCCCGGGGTGTTCTTTATCGGTAAATGCATTAACCACTGCTTCGATTGCAGTATTTGTCAGTTCTACTGAAATGACAAATCCTATCAAGAATAGAATTATCATCCAATCGGTTTTAGAGATATTAAGAATTATTCCTAGAATTAAAACTAATGCCCCTGCCAGAAAATGAAATTTTAAATTCGGTTCTTCTTTTAGAGCTGCTAATATTCCGGAAAAGGCATATTTAAAAGAAAGTATTCGTTGGCTGCCGGATAATTTACTTTCCATACTTTTAGTATATCACGAGATCTTTCGACTTCGCTCAAGATGTCACTGCGTTCCACTTGACTTTCGAGCGTCAAATAGTTATATTTAGCTATGAGGACGAGAGTACAAGAAAAGTGCGGGATATTTGGAGTTTATGGTAAGGATTTTGAGGCAGCCCGTTTAGTACATCCGGGCCTTTGGGCTCTTCAACACAGGGGGCAGGAATCTTCAGGCATTGCATCTTCAGACGGTAAAAGAATTTATCTTCACAAAGGTATGGGACTTGTGGCTCATGTTTTCGGCGAAGAAGACTTAATAAAATTAAAAGGCTATATAGCTATTGGCCATAACCGTTATTCAACTTCAGGTGATTCAATAGTTTCTCATGCCCAGCCTATTTTAGAAAAAGTTCCCGGAGGTAAGTCAATTGCCGTAGTCCATAACGGCAACCTTCCAACACTTAAAAAATTAGAACAATTTTTGCAAAAGCAAAAAATTTCTACAGAAGGCTTAAATGATTCCGAAATGATTGCCAAAGCAATAGCGTTTTTCGTAAAGATGGGTAAATCTTTGGAAAATGCAATTACAAAAGCGTACCCATTATTTACAGGTGTGTTTTGTTTGTTGGTGATAGATGAGAAAAAAATGATTGCCGTAAGAGACAGTTTTGGGATAAGACCTCTCTCTTTAGGTAAGTTAAACGGAGGATTTATTTTCGCCTCGGAAACTTGCGCTTTGGATATTATTGGAGCAAAGTTTGTTAGGGAAGTTCGTCCCGGAGAAATGATAGTAATTGATAAACAAGGTTTGAAAAGTATCCAAATAGAAAAAGGCACTCAGAAGCTGGATGTGTTTGAATTTATTTATTTTGCCCGGCCGGATTCAACATTACTCGGGAAAAGCGTTGATGCTGTCAGACAGAATTTAGGAAAAGAATTGGCTAGAGAGAATACAATCCGCGCAGATGTTGTAATTCCTGTACCGGATTCGGCAATTTCTGCGGCGATTGGTTTCTCCAAGCAGTCGGGAATTCCCTTTGAGATGGGACTTATTAAAAACCGCTATATTCACAGGACTTTTATTTCTCCGGCAGAGCATTCCCGCCAAAAAATTGTCCAGCTAAAACTTAATCCAATGAAACATGTGCTTTTTGGTAAGAAGGTAGTAGTGATAGATGATTCCATAGTCAGGGGTACTACTTCGAAACAAATTATCAAAATGATTAGGGATGCCGGTGCAAAAGAGGTTCATTTGCTTGTTTCCTGTCCGCCTTATCGTTTCCCCGATTTTTACGGAATTGATACTCCGCGGCAAAAGGAACTGATTGCCAATAACAAAAACATAGTCCAGATTACCAAAGAATTGGGAGTTGATTCTTTGCACTATTTATCCTACAAAGGTTTAATAAAGGCCACTGAATTATCAGAGGATTTGTTTTGTACGTCCTGTTTTACAGGGAATTACCCGGTTGATATAGGGGAGAGGATAAAAGAAGTAACTTATGAAAAAAATAGCAGTATTAATTTCTAATAAAGGAACAGGTACAAACTTACAAGCAATTATTAATGGGGTTAAATCAGGTGAGATTAAGGCAGAAATAGCTGTGGTTATAAGCGATACTTCAGAAGCCTTAGGACTTTCGCGCGCCAGAAAAAATAAAATTCCCATAAAAATAGTTCCTAAAAAAGAAGATTTGCTTCCTGTTTTGAAAAAATTAAATTTGGATTTTGTCTGTCTGGCCGGATGGAAACAGATAATTTTGGATGAAGTAATTACAGCTTTTCCCAATAAAATTTTAAATCTTCACCCGGGGTTTATTCCAGATAGCATCAAAGGTAAAGTGTTAAACCCTGACGGCAATGAAGGTTTATGGAATAAAGGTAAATTAGCTAATCAGGCGATCCAAAACTTTCTTGACAGTAAATCTACTTATGCTGGTTCATCAATACATTATTTGACTTTGGAATTTGATTTTGGTCCGGTACTCGCTAGAGTTTTTGAAAAAATAAAGCCGGAGGATAATATTGATAGTTTATATGCCAGGTTAAAAGTTAAAGAAAATAAAATGTATACAGATGTTTTGGCGGAATTATCTGTTTCAAAAACAGTGATGGTAATTGATGGCGGAGGGAGAGGAGCGGCATTGGTTGATAAGTATACCCAGTCGGATAAAGTAGGTAAAATTTTGGCAGTTCCGGGTAATGATTTAATGTCTGTAAATTGCAAAAAAACTGTTGTAACTTTCCAGCATCTAAAAACCACCAGTATTGCCGAAATTCTGCAAATTTGTAAAAAGGAAAAAGTAGACTTGGTTGATGTTGCCCAGGATAATGCGGTTGAGGCAGGATTAGTGGATAAATTAACTAAAGCCGGTATTAAAGCGTTCGGTCCGACAAAAGCGGCAGGACAGATTGAATGGGATAAATCTTGGGCCAGAAATTTTATGGTTAAATACAAAATTCCGACCCCCGAGTTTCATGTTTTTAAATCGGAAGATAAGGGAATAGATTTTGTTAAAAAAGATCCTGATAAGCAATGGTTTGTTAAAGCCTCCGGTTTGGCAGAGGGGAAAGGGGCTATATCGGCAAAGAACACTAGCGAAACAATTGATGCAATAAAACAAATGAGTAAGTTTGGGATTTCCGGCAAAACTTATTTGTTGGAAGAATGGTTAATAGGTGAGGAATTTTCGGCTTTTGCTCTTTGCGATGGGGAAGATTTTCAGATTGTAGGTTTTGCCCAGGATCATAAAAGGGTTAACGATGGAGATAAAGGCCCAAACACCGGAGGAATGGGTTGCGTTAGTAACCCCAAAGTGATAAGTGCAGAGTGCAGAGTGCAGAGTGCAGATATATTTAAAAAAACAATCAATGGATTAAGAAAAGAAGGAAGACCGTATAAAGGAGTTTTGTATTTGGGAGGCATCATTGTTAAAGGGAAAGTTTGGGTGATCGAATTTAATGCCAGATGGGGAGACCCTGAAGCCCAAGTTTTACTTCCGTCAATAAAAAATGATTTATATGAAATATGCCTTGCAATAATCTCCGGTAATATCAAAAAAACAAAAATTATAATTGATAAAAAAGTACGGGTTGCAGTAGCGCTTTGTGCAAAAGGTTATCCAATAGATTACTCCAAAGCAAAAGGCAAATTAGTTTACGGTATTGAAAAAGCTGCAGTAAAAATTTATGGGGCAGGAATAAAAAAAATTGATGGAAGCTACGTTGTTTCCGGCGGCAGGGTTTTATATGTAGTTGGTGAAGGCGATAATGTCATAGATGCAAGGAGAGCAGCATACTCGGCAATATCTGAAATTAAAATACAGGGAAATCATATGCATTACAGACGTGATATTGGTTGGAGGGATATAAATAGATGATACAAAAAGTCAGGGTACAAACAGCTGGTATGTCAACTATTAAAGTTTATAGACTGGAAGGGATTAGTGTAAAAGAGGCTAAAGTTTTAGCCGAAAAATTATTGTGTGAGGAAATTAACCAAAAGTACACTATTAATAAACCGATTGTTTCTGCTGTTTTTGAGATTGCTTATAAACCGGGTGTAATGAATCCTGAGGTGGCTTCAATAATTAAGGCGTCGGAAGATCTTGGTATTAAACTTTTGGCATGCGATAGTTCCAAGGAATATTTAGACAAGAAAGTATCACTTAATTTTTTAACAGAATATATAGTCAAAGAAGAACCCGTGACGCTTTTGATTGGAGGTAAAGAAGGTAAGATCCAAATTATACCGATAAGAAATATGGTTGATGGTAGCTTAATGGAGGCGTCAAAAGATAAATTATTTTTAAGTTTGGAAGAAATGAGAGCTATTCAAAAATATTTTCAAAGCATGGACCGTGATCCGACCGATTTGGAACTGGAAACTTTAGCCCAAACTTGGAGTGAGCATTCGGGGCATAAAACCTTTAAAGCGAAACTGATTGTTGATGGTATTGAGAAAAAGCCACTGATTGAAAGAATTAAAAACGAGGCGCTTAAACATAGTAAAAATATTGTTTCGGCTTTTGAGGATAATTCCGGTGTAATGGATTTTTATGACGGTTTTGGGATTTGCGGCAAAGTAGAAACCCATAATGCCCCTTCTGCAATTGAGCCATATGGTGGGGCAATGACCGGATCAGGCGGAGTCTTCCGCGACATTGCCGCTACCGGCCAAGGAGCTAAAAATATCGCCTCAACCGATATATTTTGTTTTGCCCCTTTGGATTTACCGGAGGAAAAATTGCCCAAAGGTTGTTTGCCGCCGGAATATCTTTTGAAAAAAGTAGTTTCAGGTGTCCGTGATTACGGCAACAGGATGGGGATTCCTACCAATAATGGATCGGTCCATTTTCATCAGGATTTCCGGGCAAAGCCTTCAGTCATTGTCGGTGCTTACGGAATTATCCCCAAAAAATATGCAAAAAAAGGCAGACCAAAATTAGGGGATTTAATTATTTGTGTTGGCGGAAGGACAGGCCGCGACGGCATACATGGCGCCACATTTTCTTCCGGTGAAATGACAGAGCGGACAATCGAAGTTAACTCATCCGCAGTCCAAATAGGTAATGCCATAGAAGAAAAACGGATGTTTGATGCGCTTTTGGAAGCAAGAGATAAAGATTTGATTAGAATGGTTCAAGACTGTGGTGGAGGAGGATTCTCTTCTGCTATTGGGGAAATAGGTGAAGATTTAGGCGTTTCGGTTGATATCAAAAAAGCGCCTTTAAAATATCAAGGTTTATCACCTTGGGAGATTTGGATGTCGGAGTCGCAAGAAAGAATGATAGTAGTATTGGATCCGAAAAACTTAAAAAGCTTTGAAAATATTTGCAAAAAATATAATACGGAAGTTACAGTTTTAGGAAAATTTGACGGCAGTAAAAAACTTAAGGTGACTTTTGGGAAGAAGATAGTGAGTGATTTAGATATGAAATTTTTACATCACGGTTTGCCGAAAAGGGTTTTGAAAGCAAAACGCGAATTCAGAGTTCAGAATTCAGAGTTCAGAATTCCGGAAACCCCAAAAAACCAGAAAGAATGGGCGAGTATTTTGGAGAAAGTTTTATCACATGGTAATGTTTGCTCGAAAGAACCGATTGTCAGACTTTATGACCATTCGGTTCAGGGGACTTGCGATTTGCAACCATATTCAGGTAAGAACTTAGACGGTCCTAATGATTCGCCGGTCTTACGTCCTCTTTTAGATAAAAAATATGGTTTGGTAATATCACACGGATTAAATCCGGTTTTTAATAATGTTGACCCTTATTGGGGAAGCATCTGGGCATGCGCTGAAGCTTTATCTAATTTCGTGGCAGTTGGCGGAGACTATAAAAATGCGGCTCTTGTAAATAATTACATTTGGCCGTTTCCGGACGAAGAATCTCTTTGGTCTTTGGATAAATCCGTGACAGCGGTTTGTGATTTTATGAAAGCATTTAAAATTCCTGTAATTTCCGGAAAAGACAGTTTGTCGTCTACTTACCGGGGGGTAGACGGGCAAGTAATCAAAATTCCGCCGGTGCTTTGCATGTCTGTTTTAGGAAAAATAAAAGATACTACAAAAACAGTTACTTCCGATTTTAAGAAGATCGATTCAACAATAGTTTTGATTGGAAAAATGGAGGGTTCCAATGTTCCTAAAGTTGATATGAAAATATTGCCGAAAACTTTCGATGCAATATATTATGGCATACAAAATAATAAAATCTTGTCATGTCATGATGTATCAGAAGGCGGGGTAATTTCTGCAGTTTTTGAAATGTGTGTTGGAGGGAGTTGTGGAGTAAAAATTTCTCTTGAAAAGGATAAGGTATTTAATGAAACCGCAGGAACTTTTATAGTAGAAGTGGAAAATGAAAAAATTGCCAAAAAACTTTTCCAAAATGCGCCATTTATTATTTTAGGAGAAACACAAAAAGAGCCGGTTGTTAAAGTTGAGGGGTTATTTAGTGTAGATGTTTCAAAATTGAAAAAAGCTTGGCAGGAGCCAATGAGGAGGTTATTTTCATGATAAAAGCAATTATTTTTGACATGGATGGTGTTATTTCGTTAACTGAGACTCTGCAATCTACAGCAGAGAGTAGAGTTTTGGCTAAGATAGGAATAAATATTGATCCGGAAACGATTGTTAAAAACTACTCCGGTTATAAAGCCGAGGAAGCATTAAAAGCTGTTTTGCGAAGTTATCATATGAAAGCGGATATTCAGAAGCTACTCAAAGAAAGATGGGATATTGTCTATAATGAATTATTACCACAAGGATTTTCTATAGTGAGGGGTGTAAAAGAACTTATTGAAGCTTTGAAATCCGATAATTATGTGTTGGCTATTGCATCTGCAGCGCCGCTTAAATTTATTAAGATTGTTATTTCCAAATTAAGACTGGCAGAAAAATTTTCAGCAATTACTTCCGGCGATGATGTGAAGATTGGGAAACCGGATCCTGCAATATTTATATTAACCGCTCAAAAACTAAATACCAAACCTCAAGACTGTCTTGTTATAGAAGATGCTCCAGCAGGTGTACTAGCAGCAAAAAGAGCAAAAATGAAATGCATTGCCATTACAACAACCCACACACCCGAGGAACTAAAGGGTGCGGATAAAATAATTGACAGCTTTGAGGAACTGGATATTGGAGGTATTCAAAATTTATGAAACCTAAAGTTTTAGTATTAAAAGCAGATGGGATAAATAGAGATGAGGAAATGGCTTATGCTTTTAAAATTGCCGGAGGAGACCCAAAAATAGTGCATGTTAACGAGCTCCGTAATGGTCGCGAAAGATTAAGCAATTATAATATCCTTGCTTTGCCCGGAGGGTTTGCATACGGAGATGATATTGTTTCAGGAAAAATTCTGGCAATAGAACTTATCTCGTTTTTAGGCAATGAAATGAAAAAATTTATCAAAAGAGAAGATACTGCAATAATTGGTGTCTGCAACGGCTTCCAGGTTTTGGTCAGAACCGGTCTTTTGCCTTTTAGAAAAATTGGGCAAATGCAAGTGACGCTAACAAATAATGATTCGGGTCATTTTGAATGCCGGTGGGTGAATTTAAAAGTTGAAAAAAGCAAATGCAAATTTTCGGAAGGCTTAATAGGTTCTAAAATATTTTATCCGATTGCACATGGGGAGGGAAAATTTATTACAGATGCTGAAACTTTAAAAGAAATAGAAGATCAGGGTTTGGTAGTTTTTCGCTACTCCGATGAAAAAGGAAATCCAACAATGGAATATCCTAAAAACCCCAATGGGGCTCTAAATTCCATTGCAGGAATTTGTGACGTAAGCGGCAGGATTTTAGGATTGATGCCGCATCCTGAGTGTTTTGTAAGAAAGGAACAGCATCCCAATTTCAGACGTGGTAAAGTTAAAGTTGACGGTCTGCCACTTATTGAAAATATAATTAAATTTGTAAAAGGAGCAAAATGATAATTTTAGTTGATTTTGGGTCGCAAACAACACATCTAATTGCTCGAAGAATTAAAGAACTCGGGTCGGAGATTTTGATAGTAACTCCCGATGAGGCGATGGAAAAAGCAAAAGGAGCAAGGGGGATAATTTTATCCGGTAGTCCGGCAGGAGTTTATGAAGAAGATTCCCCTACCATAGATAAAAAAATATTTGAACTGGGAATCCCTATTTTAGGGATTTGCTATGGACAGCACTTGATGTGTCAACTTTTGGGAGGAGAAGTTGTCCTCGGGAATAAAAAAGAATATGGACCGGCAATACTGAATTCAGAATTCAGAATTCAGAGTTCAGAGTTATTAAAAAACATACCAAGTGGCATAACTGCTTGGATGAGCCATGGGGATAAAGTGGTTAAAATTCCGCAAGGTTTTGAGACAATTGCGCAAACAGAAACAATAGAGCATGCAGTTATAGAAAATAAAAATAAAAAAATTTATGGCATACAATTTCATCCGGAAGTAATTCATACGGAATTTGGAGAACAATTATTGAAAAACTTTTTAACAATTGCTGGAATAAAAATTAAAAAACAAGAAATTAATAAAGAGTTTGTAGAAGATATCATTGCAGATATTAAAGATTCAGTAGGTAGTGAAAAAGCCATCTGCGCATTATCCGGCGGAGTCGATTCTTCGGTTGCCGCACTCTTGGTTTATAAAGCCATCGGCAAAAACTTAATTTCCTGTTATATAGATTCTGGACTGATGAGAGACGGTGAAACAGATATTTTAAAACAAGTATTTGCCAAACACTATAATATGGATATTAAAATTATTGATGCCAAAAAAGAATTTTTGATTGCGCTTAAAGGAATTGTTGATCCGGAATTAAAAAGAAAATCCATCGGAAAAACATTTATAGAAGTGTTTGAAAAAATTGCAAAAGAAAGCGGCGCTAAACTTTTAGTGCAGGGGACAATTTATCCTGATGTTATAGAATCTGCGGGGAGTAAATACGCACATAAAATTAAATCCCATCATAATGTAGGAGGTTTACCAGAAGATATGAAATTAATATTGATAGAACCACTAAGACAGTTTTATAAAGATGAAGTAAGAAAAATTGGGCAAATTCTAGGATTGCCAAAAGAAATCATTTCCCGGCAACCGTTTCCAGGACCGGGTCTTGCTGTTAGGATCATTGGCGATGTAACAGAAAGTAAACTGGAAGTTTTGCGCAAGGCAGATAAAATTATTCAAGAAGAAACAGAAAAAGAAGATTTATACAAAAATCTCTGGCAAATATTTGCAGTTTTTACAGGAATCAAAACCACCGGAGTAAGAGGAGATAACCGCGCTTATGGAGAGACGATAGCTATCCGCGCAATAGAGTCACAAGATACCATGAGTGCCAATTTTGCAAAATTACCCTGGGAACTTCTGGATAAAATTTCTACAAGAATTGTTAATGAAATAAAAGAAGTAAACAGGGTAGTCTATGACATCACCAATAAACCTCCAGCTACTATGGAGTGGGAATAATGTAGTTGATATAGTTTTCCAACTGTGATACTATTAAATAGTTATGACTAGTAAAGTTGTAAAAACTATTCTTCTTTGGGGAATTATACTCTTTGTTTTTAATTATATTGTGCTATTTATTTTAATGTTTTTGTTTGGACAGACAACAGGATCATCAGTTTTTTCTTTTGTTCAGATATTATCTGTAGCATTTGCAGGTTACAAAGGAGTTTTAAGTTATGGTAAATCTAATGAAAAAGATAGAGCAAGTCTCATTAAAAGTAATTCTTCAGCATTAGTTATAGGAGGTATGATTGCAGTAGTATCTAGCCTGCTCTTTATAATTGTTGCTTTTATTTTTTCAGGTGAGCTTGCATTTAGAGGTTTAGGCATCATAATAGGCGCGATTGGTGGGTATTTGGCTAAACAAAGACTTCAGAAGAGATAGCTTTTTAAGAAAATGAGCAATCAAGATTTTAGCGCATATGCTCTATATTTTGCAATTATAGTTCCAGTATTTGGTGGTTTGATTGGAGTATTTTTCTTAATTCCTAAATTTAATCCCAAAAGACAATATTCTGATTTAAAAATGTCTGCTACCTCTAAACGGGCTATAAAGTTATATTTACAAGCAATCATTGCTTTTGTTGTTGGTTTCGGGGGAATTATTGCTTTGCTGTATTTTGTGATGACTTGGTTAGGTAAAATGAGGATAATTTAGGTTAGATACATTTAAATCTTTATATATTCTTCTCTCTTGGGACCGGTGGAGATGAGGGAAATTTTTATGCCTAAAAAGTTTTCAATGAATTTTAGATAAGTTTGACAATTTTTGGGTAAGTCATTGAATTTTTTGATGTTTGTTAAATCTTCTGTCCATCCGGAAAATTCTTTATAAACGAGTTTGAAAGCTTGCTTTTCAAACGAAGTTTTCAAGCTTCGCTTATAAATCGGTGTAAGTTTTGCAAGTTCTTGATATCCGCAAGAAGAATAAGGAATCGATTTGCCATTTAATTTATATCCGGTGCAGATTTTTATTTTTGAAAATCCTGATAATATATCAATTTTAGTTATGGCAATTTCTGTAGCGCCTGAAACCTGGCATGCAAATTTTACCGCTTCAAGATCCAGCCAACCAACTCTTCTTGGCCTTCCGGTGGTTGTGCCAAATTCTTTACCTTTTTCCCTGATTTCCTCTCCTAATTTATCAGTCAATTCCGTTGGCAGCGGACCTCCACCGACTCTTGAGGTATAAGCTTTTACTACTCCTAAAATATCGCCGATTTTTTGTACCGGTATTCCTGCCCCTGTATTTACCGCCCCGGGGATAGTATTGGAACCGGTGGAAAAGGGATAAGGGGAAAAATCCACATCCAGCATTATTGCTTGAGCACCCTCCATAAGAATTTTTTTCTTTTCTAAGATAGCTTTTTGCAAAAGCTGATATGTGTCGGCAACAAAAATTAAAATATTTTTACGTAATTTTGAAATTTTTTCTAATTCTCTTTCTATATCAACCGTGGTTCCGCCAAGAGATTTAATAATTTTATTTTTTATTTTTGTCTGGAATATAAATTTTTCTCTGAATAATTCCCAATCTTTAAGTTCATAAATTCTTATTCCGTTGTAGCTTACTTTATCAGCATAACAGGGTCCAATACCCCTTGCGGTTGTCCCCAGTTTCTTTTTTCCGCGGGCATTCTCGTATGCAATGTCCAAGGCTTTATGGTAAGGCAGAATTAAATGGCACCTTTCGGAAATAAATAATCTATTGTTTAATTTGATGCCGTCACTTTCAAACATCTTTATTTCAGAAGTTAACACTTCCAAGTCAACAACAACCCCGTTGGCAATAACACATTTGGCCTTTGGCTGTAGAACACCCGAAGGAATTAGGTGCAGAGGATATTTCTTTCCTTGCACTACAATAGTGTGCCCGGCATTATTTCCGCCATGAAACCTGACAACATAATTAGCATTTTCAGATAACAGATCAACTATTTTCCCCTTACCTTCATCGCCCCATTGCATTCCGGCTATTACTGATATAGTATCCATTGAGAGTGTATAATAGCAGATTTTTTTGACAATTAGTAGTTTTTTTCGTATAATACGGTATGGGAATCAAAAACTTAACGATTGTAACTTTAGGTTCTCACTCGGCCCTGCAAATCCTCAAAGGGGCAAAAGACGAAGGGTTTAAAACTGCTGTTGTAGCAACTTCCGATAGAATTCCTCTTTATAAATCTTACGATAATTTCATTGATGAGATTTTAGAAATTGACTCCTGGGAAAGTTTTCCCAAGATAGAAAAGCAATTATTAAAGCGAAACGCCATTATTATTCCTCACGGATCATATGTTGCATATTTGGGTATGGAAAAAAACAAAAATATGAAGGTGGCTTATTTTGGAAATAAGAAGGTTTTGGACTGGGAAGAAAACCGCAAAATGCAAAGATCCTGGATGGAGCAGGCAGGGATAAAAGTGCCGCACCGTTTCAGAAGGGGTGATAAAATCGACCGGCCGGTAATTGTAAAATCTTATGGTGCTGCCGGCGGAAAAGGTTATTTTACTGCCACAAACCAAAAAGAATTTGACGAAAAATTAAAAAATTACGAAGAGGCGCGATTTATTGTTCAGGAATACGTGATTGGTGTTCCGGTTTATTTCCATTTTTTCTATTCCCCATTAACTAAAAAAGTTGAGCTTATGAGTGTTGATAAGCGCTATGAAACTAATGTTGATTCACTCGGTCGTATCCCTGCCAAAAATCAAAGGGGTTTAAACATAGAACCGTCATTTGAAGTGGTTGCCAATATACCTTTGGCAGTTAGAGAGTCGTTACTTCCGCAGGCTTTGTCAATGGCGGAAAGAGTAGTGGAAGAAAGCCAAAAACTTATGCCGCCTAAAGGTTTATTCGGGCCATTCTGTTTGGAGACAATCATCACCTCAACAGAAGAAATCTATATAATTGAAATCTCGGCCCGTATTGTTGCGGGAACCAATTGTTTCATTGATGGTTCGCCTTACACCTATTTATTATATGGTGAGCCAATGTCAACAGGAAGAAGGATTGCCAGGGAAATTAAAAATGCAATTAAGAAAAACAAATTAAAGGAGGTATTGGATTGATGAAAGATTATACAATTGCTGTGTTGGGATCACACTCTGCTTTGGATGTTTGCCGCGGAGCAAAAGATCTGGGATTTAGAACTTTGGTAATTGTACAAAAAGGCAGGGATAAAACTTATTCTAAATATTTCAAAAGCCGAGCTTCACTCGGATGCGTTGACGAAGTAATTACCTTAGAGAAATTTGCCGATATCTTAAAACCTGAAATACAAAAACAATTAATAAAAAGAAACTGCATTTTTATTCCGCACAGATCCTTTGAAGTTTACATTAATGATTACAATGCCATTGAGAAAAAATTCAAGGTGCCGATGTTTGGAAACAGGTTTTTACTGAAAGCGGAAGAACGGGGCGTAAAACCAAACCAGTATGATTTGCTTGACGAGGCAAAAATCCGCTATCCCAAACAATTTAAGAATCCGAAAGATATAGATAGGTTATGTATTGTTAAAGTTTTGGAAAAAGAAAGAGGTTTTGAGAGGAATTTCCAATTAGTTAGTTCGGGTGATGAATTTTATAGAAAACGAGAAAAGGCAATAAAAATGGGGAAAGCAACAAAAGAAGCATTTAAAAATGTTGTGATTGAAGAATTTATTGCTGGTGTGCAGGTAAATTTTAATTTCTTTTACGACCCAATAAATGATAGATTGGAATTGATTGGGACTGATACCAGAAGACAGACTAATATTGATGGGTTTCAGAAATTGGATCCGGATAATGCGAAACTTGTCTGGAAAAGAACAGGCGTTAAATGGGAAGAAGCAGGACATATTGCTGTTACAGTTTTAGAGTCAATGTTAGAACAAGCTTTCGAACTTGGCGAAAAATTCGTCAAAGCGACTCAACAACTGGTACGCCCCGGAGTCATAGGACCATTTGGACTTCAGTCAATGATAATACCTGGCCCGCCGAAAAAGGAAATAATTGTTTTTGATGTTTCCCCCCGTATGCCTGGAAGTCCGGGAATATTTGCTACGCCGTATAGTGGATATCTATACGGAGAAAATTTAAGCATGGGCAAAAGGGTAGCAATAGAAATTAGGCAAGCTTTAGAAAAAGGAGAACTGAAAAAAATATTAACATGAAAAAATATGCCCTGGTTAGTGTTTATGATAAAGAAGGGATTGTTGATTTTGCAAAAGTTTTACAAAAATTAGGTTATGTAATTATTTCCACCGGCGGCACATTTAATGCATTAAAAGAAGCAGGAATAAAAGTTACACCAATTGATGAAATTACCGGCAACCCTAGGGACTGCTTTGACGGCAGGATGAAAACCATAAGTTTTCAAATCGAGTCGGGAATTTTATTTGATAGAAAAAATCCCAATCATATTAAACAGGCAAAGAATTTAAAAGTTCCGCAAATAGATATTGTGGTTTGCAATCTTTATCCGTTTGAACAAAAACCCGGAATAGAAACAATTGATGTTGGAGGCCCAACAATGATTCGGGCGGCTGCTAAAAATTATAAATCTGTGCGGGTTTTGGTTGACCCAAGAGACTACAAAGAAGCATTCAACAAGTCAAGACAAGAGTTGGCAGCAAAAGCTTTTTACCATCTTTCATTTTACGATTCCCAAATAGGTAAGTATTTCGGTACGGAGAAATTTCCTGAAGAATTAACTATTCCTCTTAGAAAAACCAATGTCCTGCGCTACGGGGAAAATCCGCATCAGAGCGGTGCTTTATATTTAATTCCAAAAACCAATTATCCTCTGGGTAAATTAAAACATCTTTGGGGCAGGGAATTATCCGGAACAAATATTGGGGATATATCTGCCGGACTGGAGGCTGTCATGCAATTTAAAGAATCGGCTGCTTGTGTTATTAAACACATGTCACCTTGTGGTATTGCTACAGGCGTGGATGCCAATAAAGCCTTATACTTTGCCATTGAAGCAGATCCCGTATCCGCCTTTGGAGGGGTGATAGTTCTAAACAGAACAATGGATCTTGCAGCCGCCAAAAATGTAGCAACTTTCAAAAACGAACGGGAAGAAAATATTGATATTGTGGCTGTACCTTCTGTTACTGCCGATGCTTTGGAGCTTTTGAAAAAAGTCAGAAAGAGCATGGGGGTTTATACTTTTGGAAATATCCCAGATAAAAGAAGCGAGAAATGGGACCTGAAATATTTTGCCGGGGCTGTACTTTTGCAGGATTTTGATGATAATGTTGAAAAAAGTTTTAAGGATTGGGAAATAGTAACCAAGAAAAAGCCAACTGCCAAACAACTGGAACAAATGGAATTCGGGTTTAAATGTGTGAAAGCTGCCAAGTCTAATACTGTGTTGGTGGTTGATAAAAATATCCCTATGACTCGGGGAATTGGTTCCGGACAAACTTCAAGAATTGGCGCAACCAGGATTGCTTTGGAGCAGGCGAAAGAATATGATAAAGACGGTATTCTAATAAGCGATAGCTTTTTCCCGTTTGAAGATTCGGTTGAGTTGGCAGCAAAATGCGGGATCGGGGCTATTTTAGAACAAGGCGGGTCGGTAAATGATAAAGCTTCGATTGAAGCGGCTGATAAAAATGGAATTCCAATGGTATTTACCGGAAGGAGGGCATTTAGACACTGATGAAAGATTTTAAAAATTATACATCCGTATTTTCTTGGAGATATGGATCGGAAGAAATGAGAAAAATTTTCTCCGAAGAGAATAAATATAAACTTTGGAGAAAAATTTGGGTAGCTCTCGCCAGGGCAGAGGCAAAGACGGGTCTTGTTTCCAAAGAAGAGCTGTCTGATTTAGAGAAAAACGAGAGCAATATTGATATTGAGAGGATTTGGGAGATCGAAAAAGATACGGCTCATGATGTGGTAGCTGCCATTAAAGAATTTGCAGAGAAAGCAAAAATTGGCGGAGGAAAAATCCACCTCGGCGCAACCTCAATGGATATTTCAGACAACGCCGAAACTATCAGGATTTTGAAAGCCTTAAATTTAATCGAAGAAAACCTGAAAAAATTACTAAAAGAATTTGCCGCAAAAATTGAGAAATACGCAGACACTCCTTGCATGGGTTATACACATCTCCAGCCGGCAGAACCAACAACATTGGGTTACAGATTTGCTTTTTATGCACAGGATTTATTATTAGACTTGGAGCTTTTGCAGTTTGTGAAAAAGAATTTAAAAAGCAAAGGAATAAAGGGGGCGGTCGGGACTTCCGCCAGCTATGTTAATCTGCTTGATGAGGAGAAAGCAGTAATGCTGGAAACAGAAGTTATGAAAGATCTGGAGATTGAGGCGGCGCCAATTACAAACCAAACTTCTCCAAGAAAAATAGAATTCTGGGTAGCCAACTTACTTGCATCCGTTGCCCAGTCTTTATGTAAATTTGCTTTTGATTTGAGAATTATGCAGTCACCCGGTTTCGGAGAGTGGCAGGAGCCATTTGGTAAAAATCAGGTCGGCTCATCCGCCATGCCTTTTAAGAAAAACCCCATAAAATCCGAACAGATTTGTTCTTTGGCAAGACTTGTTGTTAATTTATCAAGAGTTTCCTGGGATAATGCCTCCCATATGCTGCTTGAAAGAACTCTAGATGACAGCGCAAATAGAAGAGTGGTAGTTCCTGAAATGTTTTTATCGGTTGATGAGATGTTGTCATCTGCAATAAAAATTGCAAGCGGTTTGATTATTAATAATGAACAGATTAGCCAAAATCTAAATAAATACTGGATCCAGTCAATGAGTGAAGTTATTATGGTAAAACTTGTACAAAAAGGCATGAACAGACAAAAAGCTCATGAGCTTTTGAGAAAAATTGCCATGGAGGGTGGTGACCCAAGAAAAGAACTGTCCAAAGATGATTCAGATTCGATAATGGATGCCAAAAATCATATTGGTAATGCTCCCCAAAAAGCTTTAGAATTAGCAGGAAAAATAAAGAAATTATGAATAAAAAAGTTTTGATAATTTGTGGTTCTGATTCTGATTTGCCTGTGATGAATGATACAAAAAAAGTTCTGGAAGAGTTTGGTGTTGAATATGATATTACAATTTCTTCCGCCCATAGATCCCCTGAAAGAACAAAGCAACTAGTGGAAAAAGCCAAAGAAGATGGAGTAAAAGTTATTATTGCCTCGGCAGGAATGGCAGCCCATTTGGCCGGAGTAGTGGCAGGGCAGTTTTCCTTGCCGGTTATCGGCGTACCAATTCAAAGCGGAGCACTTTCCGGTATAGATGCACTGCTTTCTACAATGCAAATGCCGCCCGGAGTTCCTGTTGCCACAGTTGCCATTAATGGGGCAAAAAATGCCGGAATTTTAGCCGTACAAATTTTGGCAACCAGTGATTCCGAGTTAGAAAATAAATTGGTTGAATACAAAAAGAAACTTGCTGAAGGCGTAGAATCAAAAGCCCGGAAATTGTAAATGATGAGTGTTCTAAAAACTATAAATATTCCCAATTTAGGTAAAAAGCATCAGGGAAAAGTCCGCGATAGTTATAAACTCAACGGTAAAAGAATAATTATTACAACCGACAGGCAATCTGCTTTTGATAAAGTTTTAGGTTTTATTCCGTTTAAAGGTCAAGTTTTAACAGCCATCTCCGTATTCTGGTTTGATAAAACAAAAGATATTATAGACAATCATCTTATTGCGCAACCGGACCCAAATGTATTACTGGTTAAAAACTGCCAAGTCATCCCCATTGAAATGGTAGTAAGAGGTTATATTACCGGTGTGACTGATACTTCCATCTGGGGATCTTATGAAAAAGGGGAAAGGGTAATTTATGGAATTAAATTTCCGGATGACTTGGAGAAAAATCAGAAATTGCCAAAGCCGGTTGTAACTCCTACTACAAAAGCAGACAAAGGGCATGATGAAAGATTAACTGAAAAAGAAATCCTCAAGAGGCGGATTATCTCTCCAAAAATCTGGAAACAAATGAAAACTGCCGCATTGGCGCTTTTTAAAAGGGGACAGGAAATATGCAGCAGCGCAGGGATAATTTTAGTTGATACAAAATATGAATTTGGTCTGGATGAGGAAGGAAAACTGGTTTTAGTTGATGAAATACACACCCCCGACTCCTCAAGATACTGGGTTATGAAAACCTACAAAGAAAGATTTAAAAAAGGGCTGGAGCCGGAAAATTACGATAAAGAACCGCTTCGGATATGGTTTAAAGAACATGGATATGCAGGGAAAGGAAAAATCCCCAAAATGCCCCCTGAGTTTATTACCAAAATGAGCAATCTTTATATTGGGATTTACGAGCGTATCACCGGCCAAAAATTTATTCCTGATAAATCAAAAAATGTCAGCCAAAGAATTAAGAAGAATCTCTCCACAATTATCTAAACTTTTTTGTACATATAGATATGGTCTATAAATTTACCCTTACGGATTAAGCTTTTAGGTAAGACACCGAATTCGACAAATCCCATACTTTCATATAATTTCTTAGCAATAGAATTGTTTCCGAATACCCCAAGAGTTATTATTTTTAAGTCTTTCAAATTCTTTCCCGTTTCTTTAAGTACTGCTTTCGTGAGAAGTTTACCAATGCCTTCGCCTCTAAAATCTTTAGCAAGTGAAATACCAAAGTTGCCGATATATTTTTCGGCTTTATCCCTCATACTTACTCCGGATATTCCAATGAGCTTGTTACTAGCGAAAGCGAATAATTGAATTGCTTTTCTTTCGGAAATCTTATTTATTTCTCCCTCAAGCCATTTTTCTTCATTTTCTAAAGTTACTTCTTCCCCCTGAAAAAGAATAAAAGTTTTTTCTTTGGAAAGCGTATTGATATATTCCCACGCTGATTTGAGATCATCTTTAGCAGGATAGCGAAAGATGATTTGTCTGCCTGATTTTGATTTACCCTGAAAAACAATTTTTCCCGGTTTCATACGATCTTATTGTACCATGAAACTAAAGATACTTTAGCAAAACTTGACGATCGTTAAAATTTGGTATAGTCTAAAATTATGATCCGGGAGAGAACGTTAGGATACTTTGTATTATTCGGATTGGAAAAATCTATTCAAGCTTGGGTTAGGTTTGTAGATTTTGCATATAATCCGCATCTTGCAGGTTCTGTTTATCCAAGAAAATTTGATTATGGGGGTATGTATCAGGCGATAAAGAATTTAAGAGAAAAAGGATATATTGAGCTTGCTAAGAATGATGAAGGAAAAATTTTAATGAAACTTACAAGTAAAGGAAAAAAAGAAATAGAAATTCATAATATTTTGAAAGATAAAAAATGGGACAACAAATGGAGAGTTGTTGTTTTTGACATACCGGAAAAACACAAAAAATTAAGGCATGCTTTAAGATGGAAACTCCGGGAATGGGAATTTATTCCTTGGCAAAAAAGCGTGTGGGTGTCGAAGAAAGACATAGTGAAACCGTTAAGAGATTTTATTAAAGAAGTTGGACTTTCCCAATGGGTAAAAGTCCTTTTAGCAGAAGATTTGAGACTTTAGTAATATTTAACGATCGTTAACAAACGCTAAAGTCTCAAAAATCTTCTTGCAGAGTGGTAAAAAATCTAATATAATTAATTATAATGCCAGACAGTAATGGTTTTGTACTTTTAACAGGAACAGCCAATTTACCCTTAGCCCGCGATGTTGCCAAAATTTTAGACAAAAACGTTGACGAGACGGTTACTCTGTTTGCCGACGGAGAAAAAAGAATTATCATTCCGGAAAATTTAAGGAAAAGAGATATTTTTATTATCCAGCCGACTTGCTCGCCCGTAGATGCAAATATAATGGAACTTGTCCTCATGATAGATGCGGCTAAAAGGTCATCTGCCTCGGAAGTTACGGCAATAATTCCATATTTTGGTTATTCCAGACAAGACAGGAAAGACAGGCCCAGGGTTCCCATATCCGCATCTTTGATTGCCAGATTAATAGAATTTGCCGGAGCGGACAGGATTTTAACAGTTGATATCCATAGCGAACAAGAACCCGGATTTGTGGAAATCCCCTGGGATAATTTATACAGCAGCTATTCTTTTCTCCCGGTTTTAAAAGAAGAATTTAAATCAAATTTAGTTGTGGCTTCTCCTGATAAAGGCGGGGTGCCGAAAGCTGCATTTTATGCGGATTTACTTGATGCGGACGGTGTGGCAATCGTTTTTAAGGAAAGAGATGTGATGAAGCAAAACGAAAGCCACGCACTGGATATGATTGGGGAGGTTAGCGGCAAAGATGTTTTGATTGTTGATGACATGGTTGATACTGCCGGGACAATTTGCGGCGCGGCAAAATTATTAAAAGACCGGGGTGCAAAAAGCGTATCTGTTGCTGCAACCCACGGGCTTTTTTCCGGTTCCGCTCCCAAAGAAATCGCCAGTGCGCCCGTAGATAGAATTTTTATTACTAATACAGTCCCCATCAGGAAAGAAATGCTCCAAAATCCGAAACTTAAAATAATTTCCGTTGCCAAACTTTTGGCAGAGGCGATAAATTGTATTTATAAAGGCGATTCGATTTCCGAGAAATTAATCCCCAAAACTCATCAGGAAAGAATCTAGTCCTTCGGCTTCGCTCAGGATTTTCAACGCAAGCTAAGAGTTTTACCTTCAAAAGTAATATTTTTTGGTTTAATAATAACTTGTCTTTCGCCTTCTTCCATATATCCGGCATTTAAACTTTCAAATCCATTTTTTTCTATAATTTCCTGCGCTTTTTTTATATCCTTTTCAGGTAAGAATAAAGCATAATCCATTCCCATATTGTATGTTCCATACATTTCGTAATCCGAAAGGTTGGCTTGTTTTTGAATAAACATAAATACTTCCTGCGGATCAAATATTTTTTCCAAAATATAAGTAAAATTTTCCTTTGCCCGCATTATTTTGCGGAGTCCGTGTCCTGTGATGTTTGCAATATAATGCAGGTTTACCCCGGCATCCAAAAGATTTTGCACAAGTTTTGCATAAATATTGGATTTTGCAAGTAAAGCTTCCCCGTACATTTTTCCATCCGGCATTTTTGTGCCGTATCCCTGGGGTAAATCTCTTGCAACAGCCCTGGCAAGTGAAATCCCATTGGCATTTGGTCCGTTGCTTTTAATGAGAAGAATTCTATCTCCCGCCCTTAGTTTACTTGAGATTAAAAGTCTTTTTTCGGATGTAATAATGCCTGTAACCGAACCTGCCAAATTAATAGTATCAGGGGAAATAATGCCTTTTGAAGTTGCTGTTTCCCCGCCGCCCCAGGAAGCTCCTGCAAGATTGCAAGCATTGGCCCAGCCGTTGATAAAATCCGTCATTTTCTCTTTATCCTGCAAGAAGCTATTGTCTTCAATAGACCAAAATGCATGGACTACCAAAGGTTTTGCCCCGACAGTTGCAAGATCATTTATAAATGTTGCTACAGTGTCGTGGGCAATTGTGCCGTAATAAGTTTTTTTGGTAATTTTTCTTACTTCATCGGCAATTAAATTTTTTGTTCCCAGGCACTCGATAACCGAGGCCATATAAATATCACCCTGTTTCCAAACATAGGCAGATTCGCCGCGGGTTTTTTCAACTTCCTCAAAGCCGTAGTTTCCAAGATTTTTAGATGTATTTTTTGCGGCAATTTGAGACTGGATATTTACCGGGTCTTTTGTATTGTAATCATCTCCGACCTCCGAGTAAGTAATAGACTTTTTTTGCATAGTTTGTGCATTTAATATATCATAATACAGTTCCAAAATACATGCGTATTACTTTTACAATTTTGGCAGTGCTGTTGCTGTTTTTTATTACTTTCACTCAAGCCGCGAGTGTGCAGGCGGCGTCTTTTCGCGTGCCGATTTTAATGTACCATTATATTGCCGGCAACCCTAACCCAAAAGATTTGGCAAGAAACTGGCTGTCGGTTCCTCCTGATAAATTTGAAGCCCAAATGCAGTATCTATCCCAAAACGGCTACACCCCGGTTTCGCTGGACACTTTGTACGGGATTTATAATAATCAGGCCTCTGTCCCCGGAAAACCGATTGTTTTGACTTTTGATGACGGCTATATTGATTTTTATACCAATGCTTTTCCGATTTTACGAAGATTTAATTTTCATGCGGTTTCATTTATCCCTACCGGTTTAATCGGGAAAGGCTATTATATGAACTGGGACCAGATAAAAGAGATTGCTGCTTCCGGTTTAGTGACTTTTGAAGGGCATACGGTCAATCATTCATATTTGCCATCCTTAAGCTATGCGGCTATGTTAAAGCAACTTACGGATTCCAAGAATATTATAGAGAGTAATACCGGATATCCTGTTAATTTTATTTCTTATCCAAACGGGTCTACCAATGGAACGGTTCAGGCAGCTGCCAGGCAGGCAGGCTATGTGGGGGGAGTGGGGACATGGTATGGTAAGGCCTGGGGGCCGTCTTTAAATATGCCAAGGATTAGAGTCTCTGGCTTCTGGACTATCCGTGAATTCGCTGCAAGGATTTAGTATATAATAAAAATCTATGCCAGAAATTGAGGGTGGAAAGATTATTGATACCATCAAAGGTAAAAAAGGTAAAAGAAGTATTCATTACCCTGTGGATCCAGATGGTAAACCATTAGTCCCCAAAAACCCTAATGAGATTTATGATAGAACTGCAAAAAAGAAACAAATGCCTTTTGAAGGTGAAGTAGTAGACACTGAAGCCTAAATATAGAATTTTTCTTCTGGAAAGTTATAAGTTACTAGATTAAATTCCCAAAAATTTAAAATTATGATTATGAATATTTTTTTTAGGAGTTGTCTTAATTTATCAAGCAATGGTCCGCGCCAGTCTTCTCTAAGTTGAGTTTTGATAAGTTCAACAAGTTCGCTGTCAGTTTCCGATAGATTCTTATTTTCCAGAGTTTTGCATATTGAAAGAATTTCATAATCTTCCTCATCGGGTAGTAAATATTCTTTTTCTTCCTCCCCGGTTATCCCGTATTTATTTCTAATTCTTGATTTTCTTTCTTTTAATAAGTTTTGGTATTCTATGTCATTTTCCAGGGCTTTTCTTAAATCTTCATCTTCTAAGCCCTTGCTTAAATAATAGTCTGCTATTTGCTGGAGTGTTTTAGCCATTATCCTAATATTATACAATCTCTGGTAATTTTCCTCCAAAAGTCCTAAAATTTGCTTGAAATTATCAATTAGAAATTATCTTGTTGGGAAACCTTTTCTAAAAATTTGTAATTGTAATTCCTTAAATATTCTTTCAGATTTTCATTAGAATCATCAATAAAAACACCTATTCCTATAACTTTTCCCTGACACTTTTGAATTAGTTGGATAACTGTCTTTAAAGTATTCCCTGTTTCTACCCAATCATCAATTATTAAAATATTATCCCCACATAAAATTGCGTCTTTGTGGATTTCTAAAACTTTTTCCTGTCCTGAATAATCAGTGCAAGTTGCGGATAAGATTTCATTTTGTAATTTTCCTTGTTGCCTAATAAGGATTAGACAGAGTTTAAGCTTATAAGCTACTGCTGAACCTAAAATAAATCCTCTGCCTTCAATACAGGCAACTTTATCAATTTTTTGATCACTAAATAAATTAGCTAATTTATCAATTAAATTCTGAAAAGCTTCTTTATCTAAAAATAAAGGAGTAATATCAGAAGCTTTCTTCCCGGGTCTAATA
>JAHIUE010000050.1 GCA_018817205.1 Patescibacteria group bacterium
AGAATCGGCGCCGGTTCGCTTTGCGTTAAAGACACTGATGCTGCTTGTGCCGGGTCTACTGCCGGAACAATTTATGCCACTAATACCACGGTCCAGGCGGCTGATGTGGCAGAGAATTATATCTCTTCTGAAAGTTTAGAATCAGGGGAAATTGTTAAACCCGCCAACGACGGCAATAATCAAGCAGTGGTGAAATCAATTTCAAGTTACGAAACCACACTCATTGGTATCATTTCCACCAGGCCGGGAGTTACTTTAAGCTCTGATACTGCTACGGATTCCGCTCATCCTAATCTTTATCCTGTGGCTTTAGCAGGACGCATACCGGTTAAAGTTTCAACCGAAAACGGGCCGATTGAAAAAGGAGATTTCCTCACTTCCTCCTCCACCCCGGGAGTAGCCATGAAAGCCACTCAACCAGGCCAGATGATTGGAAAAGCTTTGGAAAGTTACAGCGATGTTGAAATAGACAAGATCATGGTTTTTGTTAATGTTTCCTTTGCCGATCCGGGTAATTTCCTGGCTTCCCTATCTTTGGATGAGGAAGGAAACCTGATAATGCCGAATATCAAGGTAGATAAATTAACGGTTGCTTCCGAATTAAAAGTTGACGGGGCGCTTTTGGCAAAAGACAACCTAGACCCTATTGCGCCAACTTATACAGACCTCAGTATTTCTTTTAGAACTTTGGCGGAAAAGGAAAGCACAAACTCGGCCCAGATCGCCGACCTTACCGGTCAGGTTGCTTCTGCCTCGGCCGAGATTGCTTCAGCTTCTGCCGCTCTGGCCAAAGTCCAATCTGACATTAACGAGCTTAAACTAACTCCTCCGGATATACTCCTGGCCACCGGTTCTGCCACTTTGGCCAATTTGGAAGTTACATCCGAGGCTACTGTTTCCGGCATGCTAACCGCCTATGCAGCCGAAATACAGGATAACTTTAAGGTTCTAGGCCCCTCTACTCTGGCTACAACCCTGATTGCCGGAGATTTAACAGTTGATGGAACAATGTCCATTTCCGGAGATTCCATTAATGCTATTTCCACCCTCTATATTCAAAATGATCTACTTTCCAGTTCAATTGATTTCTTCAACGGCAAAGTTACTATTGATAAAAACGGCAATATCGTAAGTCTGGGTGAAATTGCCGCCGCCTCGGTCGTAACCAATAAATTAACTATTTCCAATACTCCAATCGCCTCGGGCTCGGCGACTTTGGCTGCTTCAATAGGAAGCGAAACAATTCCTGCGGGGCAGACTCAAATTACCATATCAACAGAAGACATAAGCACCGGTTCGAAAGTATTTATTACTCCAACATCTGTAACAGATAAGGTACTTTCTGTAACTAGTATCGAAGAAGGGATAAGCTTTGATGTCTCAATGCTTTCCCCGTCAACTGCAGATATCAACTTTAATTGGTGGATTGTAGGGACTAGATAGGACTTGTATGACTTATAAGACCGATAAGACTTATCAAAATGCTCACGGTGGTTACCGGACTCTCAAGTCCTACCAAACCACTACTATCATATACGACCTATCAGTCGAATTTTGCAAGTCTTATGTGACCTATCCGGCCAATAAGTCCTATCGGACATATGACCAGATGGTTCAAGCAGCCAGATCCGGTCGTCAAAATATAGCCGAGGGCTCCCAAGCTTCGGCTGTTTCTAAAAAAACAGAAATTAAACTTGTTGGTGTTGCCCGGGCTTCTTTAGAAGAGCTTTTAGTTGACTTCGAGGATTTCCTGCGCCAGCGAGGGTTACCCCTTTGGGAGAAAAATTCTCCTAAAGCGCAAACTCTCCGCGCGCTCTGCTATAAGACCGATACGACTTATCAGACCTATCAGTCTTATCTGACTAATCCAGAGAGCGCGGCCAACTGTCTTATATGTCTAATTCATCAGGCCAACTATCTGCTTGACCGACAACTAAAGGCTTTGGAGGAAAAATTTATCCGCGAAGGCGGATATTCTGAAAATTTATTTAAGAAGCGCCTCGAAAAGAGGCAATCTGACAAATAAGACCAATAAGTCTAATAAGACCTATTGCGATATATTTAATGCTAGTTGCAAGAATAAGTCAAATCAGACTAATATGACTTGTTGTAAAAAATAAAAATGGATGATCTAGATAGTTTAACCAGTTTAAGAAAAATACTTAATACGTATTCCAGCTTAATATTTAAGGCAGGTGTAGTTTTGACTGTTCTGGCTGCCTTTTTCTTATTCACTAACCTTTTCACCGAAATTTATGATACCCCGAAAATCCTGATCCTTTCTATTTTTACTGCCCTGATGCTGTTATTTTTAACTTTGAGATTTGCTTTCTCCGGCAAAGCGGTATTTGTCAGGACCCCTCTGGATATCCCGCTATTACTACTTATGGCTGTTGCGGTTGTCTCAACCATACTTTCCCCTTCTCCGTATGTAGCCCTCTTGGGCAATCAACTAAAAATACACGGCAGCTTAGTAAGTATAGTAATTTATGTGCTGTTTTATTTTGTACTTGTCAACAGTTTTAAAAGCATCAAAGATATTCAATGGATCTTCAACCTGATCTTGCCGGCCGCCCTGATTCTTGCTGTTGTCAGTCTTTTGTCTTACGCCGGAGTGAAAATATTACCCGAACCCTGGGCGCAGACGGCAAACTTTACTCCCACTGGTTCCCCCTTTTCTACTACTGCTGTTTTGGCTCTTCTTGTGCCTGTTGTTGTTATGCAAATTTTCTCTTCTTCTAAACCATTATTCATCATTCTTAATTCATTATTCTTATTAATATTCGGTGCTGCCATTGCCTTAACAGGCAATTGGGCAACATGGATCGGAGCTTTACTGGGACTTGTGCTGACTGTTTTTGCAATCAGCCCAATCCGTCAGATAAGTCGAATAAGACCGATAAGTCTAATGGGTCTTATAGGTCCTATCTGTCTTATCGGACTTATCACAATCCTTTCTTTTGTACCTCCGCTTGGCAAGGCCAAAAACCCGCTCTATACCCTGTCTCAAAACTTTCCGCGGGAAATCCAGCTTGGCTTTGTAAGTTCCTGGAAAATCTCTGCTTCGGCCTTTAGAGATTCCCCTTTTTGGGGCACAGGGCCGGCAACTTTTGCTTTCAATTTCACAAATTACAAACCGCTTGAATTTAACTCCACGAAACTCTGGAATTTGAGATTCGACAGCGCTTTCAACGAGTACTTACAAGTCCTATCTGCTTTGGGAGGAATCGGTGTTCTGGCATTTTTATCCTTGACAGCTTTGTTTGTTTCAGCAGCTTACAAGTCGTATATGTCCTATATGTCAGACAGGTCTGATCCGGAAAAAGAAAGATTAACTTTGGCTGTTTCCGGCTTGGTCTTCTTTGTTATGCTCGCTCTACACCCATCCACTCTGGTGCTTTGGATAGTTGGTATTTTAATCCTGGCCGCTTATATGACACTGACAACCGGAAACTCCTCCACGGAAACTCCGAGAAGAAGCACCATACCGGGGATATTATTGATACTTTCCATTGCGTCTGTACTTTTCGCAGGCTATTTCGGAGGGAAAATCACTTTGGCGGATTATCACCACCGATTAGCCTTAAATGCAGTTGCCCAAAACCAGGGAATTGTTGCCTATAATGAACTGGTCGCCGCGGAAAAACTTAACCCTTGGAGCGACCTCTACAGGACAGACCTTGCCCAAACAAACTTTGCCCTGGCCAATTCCATAGCAGCCGCCAAAGGACCAAGTGAAGCCTCGCCAAGCGGTTCCCTCACAGATCAGGACAAACAAAATATTCAAGTGCTACTACAGCAATCAATTAACGAAGGAAGGATAGCTACAAATCTCTCTCCCCGCTCTACTGTCAATTGGGAAATTTTGGCCCTTCTCTACAGACAAATTTCCGGAGTCGCCCAAAATGCACTCACATTTTCCCTTGATTCCTACGGCCGGGCAATTGAGCAGGATCCTCTAAACCCTATTCTTCGTGTTAATGTTGGAGGGGTTTATTATGCTGCCCAAAATTACGACATGGCAATCCGTTTTTTCACAGATGCTGTAAATTTAAAACCCGATTATGCCAATGCTTATTACAATTTATCTGTGGCGCTAAAGGATAAAGGAGATTTAGAAGGTGCAATCGCCGCCGCAGAAAATACATTACCTCTGGTAGATTCTGACAGCGCTGATTACAAAACATTGAACGACTATCTTGCTGATTTGAAAAAGACAAGTCAATCGGAAATAGAGCCACCTGCTGCGGCAGATAGCAGCGCTTTGCAAGAAAAGGGGTTGCCAAAAGTAGTAGACGTAGGTACTCCGCCTGCCAAAATTGCCACTCCTGAAGCTATTGAAAAATAGTGGACCAGAGCGGAATCGAACCGCTGATCTGTCGCATGCGAAGCGACCGCATTACCACTCTGCTACTGGCCCAAGATGCTATAGTGGACCCGAGGGGAATCGAACCCCTTTCTACTCCATGCCATGGAGTTATTCTACCGGTATACCACGGGCCCTTTTATTAATTATAAGACCTATACGGCCTATCCGTCCAATGGGACTTATTTCAAAATCGCCAGCGGGTTTAAAGCGATGCCTCTGTAGTGAATCTCAAGGTGTAAATGAATTCCCGTTGACCGGCCGGTTGAACCCATTTGGCCTATCAATTGTCCCCTTGAGACGGTTTCTCCAACAGAAACATATACGTTAGACAGATGGGCATATAAAGAAGTGTAACCATTGCCATGATCAATCACCACTCTGTTACCATAACCTTGTCCATCCGGCCAGCCGGCTACTTTTACTGTTCCTCCATCCGCTGCGGCAATACCCGGGGCGCTTCTATTGGCAATATCAATTCCCGGATGATACCAGGAAAAATACTGGCTTATGGTACCGCCGGCCGGCCAGATAAACTGACCTCCTCCGGGCGCGAAGAAAGCAGGAGATTGCGGCCCTTGGGCAAGATATCGAGGTTGAGGCCTAAGTCTGGGAGGAGCTTTAATTTCAGGCGGGACGCCATCCGGAATAATTAAAAGTTGCCCGATTTTCAGACTTAAATCATCCGGTATATCATTAAAGGGATAATCTAAAATCGGTTGTTGCTCTGCCGAGAACTTTTTAGCGACTGATTCCAGGTTGTCCCCTGATTTAACAGTATATGCAACTCCTGTCAAAGGCAGTATCTTCAAAATCTGTCCCGGCTTAATTGCATCTCCCTTTAAATCATTTGACCACCTGATGGTATCGATAGAGATGTTAAATTTATTGGCAATCGAGGAAATAGTATCGCCGCTCTCAACTTTATAATCAATAATTTCCGATCGGGGCTTTTCCGAAAATTGAGTCTCGGGATCCTGGAAACCAGCAACCACAGGCCCATTTGGAAAAGGTTCAAAGGCCGATGCAAATCTTGGGTCAGGTCCCCCAATCCCCGGAAAAGTAGAGGAAATTAAGCTACCTCCACCGAATACGCCTGATGTCAAAATCCCGACGGATAAAAGCCCTATCATCGCCCCGTGCCAAAATCTCTTCTGGTGCATACCGCGGCCGGCCATTAATATATCTTTCACCGCGTTTTTAATGCCTTCGAACTTAAAAGACAAATAAATAATCTTGCGCTTAGAGTACCAGATTAACGCACGAAGCAAAGTCCGAAAATCATCTGCGAGAGAATTCACGGAGATTATTTTAACACATCCGACCAATGGGTCGTATAGGACTTATCTGTCCTATTTTATGTCTTTTAAAGTATTCAAAAATTCTTCGTTCGACTCGACCTTGGCCAATCTTTCCAGAAAGATTTCTGTTTTTTCGTTCTCGCCTAAAATCCCAATCATCCGCCTCATAATGATCATTTGTTTATAGTAATCTTCAGGGAAAAGCAATTGTTCCTGTCTGGTACCTGAAGCTTCTATGTCAATTGAAGGGAATATCCTTCTTTCCGACAATCTCCTATCCAGATGAAGTTCCATGTTGCCGGTTCCTTTAAACTCTTCGTAAATTAAATCATCCATTCTGGAGCCGGTGTCCACCAAAGCAGTACCGACAATAGTCAAGGATCCGCCTTCTTCACAGTTTCTGGCTGCCCCAAAAAAGTGTTTCGGGGGATACAAAGCCACCGGATCAAACCCGCCTGATAAAGTCCTGCCGGAAGGCGGCACAGACAAGTTATATGCCCGCCCAAGTCGGGTTACGGAGTCCAAAAGGATCACAACATCTTTACCTTGTTCCACCAGTCTTTTAGCCCGCTCCAAGGCAATTTCGGCGGCCGCTGTCTGGTTTTCTGCCGGCTCGTCAAAATTTGAGGCAATCACATCACCTTTTATCGACCTTGAAATATCTGTTACCTCTTCCGGTCTCTCTCCCACCAAGACTGCCATGAGAATTACATCGGGAAAATTCTTGGCAACACCGGTGGCAATATCTTTTAAAATAGTGGTTTTCCCCGCCTTCGGCGGAGACACGATCAAGCCTCTTTGCCCGAATCCGATCGGCGCCACCAGATCCATCACCCGGGCAGACAACGGAGTTTTACCTGTTTCCAGCTTTAAATGTTTGTTGGGATATATGGCGGTAAGGTCTTCAAATCGAGTACGTTTTCGCGCTCGTCCTGACCCCGCCATGGCGGAGGAAGAATCTCCTACTAATTTATCAGCCTCTTCACCATTCACTTTGTTAACCTGCAGAAGACCAAAATATCTTTCGGTTTCTTTCGGTGGTCTGGCCGCCCCTTCCACGAAATCCCCGGGACGAAGCCAAAATCTTCTGATTTGGCTTGCGGAAATATACACGTCACCATCGGAAGGAATATATTTAGGCCGCAAAAACCCATGCCCTTCAGGCATGATATCTAAAATTCCGGAAACTTCTTCGGTAGGCACATCACGATCAGAGTATTTATCACCATTTTGGTAATTATTATGGTAAGGTCTGTTATATCCCGATGAAACCGGTTCACTTGTTTTATCTTCGGATCCAATCCGATCTTCCGGTTTTCCCACCAGATCTTCAACAGTTTCAGTTTTAGTTTTAGGTTTAAAAGATCGTGTATTTGACATTTAAGAAATCATTTCTATATATCTGGGAAATTCAAATCTAGGAGACTAACAAATTAAGTATCCCATATCCTATCCTTCTTGTCAAGTCTCCTTCTTTCCCATAAAAAGCGGGCAAAATTACCTTTTGGTGATATTGACTTAAATCTCCTTAAACCTAAACCTGCCGGCACCAGCCCGAATAAAGACCATACCAGCAAAGGTGTTCCTGTTTTAGGTAATTGCGTGATATTGGTTCTTGCAGGTGGATCTTGTATGCGATCCCCATGACTCCTGCGGTTCCTATGATCCGCACGATCCGTACGATCTGCAATTGAACTTGTACTGCAACAAGGTGTTGGTGTAGGTGTAGCAGGCACTGCTGCAATAACATACTCGTCTGAATTACATCGGTCAGATTGGCCTTGGTTGTCTATTACATAAGCAGTGGTTGTATAGGTACCTTCTTTTGTATATAAATGAGTCATGGTATTTGAAGTAAAATTCCTGTCTCCTTTTCCGTCATTAAAATTAAAATAATAATAGAGCACCCCTTGAGTATTTTGGGTGGTGACAGTGGCAGTCACGTTCATGCCATATGAATATGCGCTGACAAAACAGGTAGGCTTATTCACCGGAGTCGGTATAGGTGTAATAGTCGGTGTAGGAGTTGGTGTTGGAGTAACAGAGGCTATATCATAAGAGGCAGTACAGTGATTGGAAGTCCTACCCTGATCATCAGTAACATAAGCATAAACATCATAATGACCGGGGGAACTATACTGATAAGATAAACTATTGGTTGATGTACCCTGTTCGGCGCCTGTATTACTGCCAAAAAAGAAATAATAATGAAAAATTGGGCTGCTAACCGGACTGTGAGCAGAAACAGTTAAAGTAACATTAAGCTCATTTATGGTAGCAGTCAAATTGTCACAGACAGGATCCGAAGTGGTTTGAGCTAAGCTGGGTTTGATAGTTACAGGAATTATAAACAATAAACCTAATATTCCAAATAAAAAACTCTTTAAAAAATGGATAATATATTGTTTAGATTTATTCATCTTTGCAGTATTATACTATATCAAACTAATAATAAGTATAGATAATTATTCTTTCTGTAAAAATTGTCTTTTCTCCCATAAATACCGGCCAATGTTGCCATTGGGGGAAATTGATCTAAACTTCCTTAAGCCTAAACCTGCAGGTATTAACCCGGGTAAAAACCATAAGGCTAAGGGAGGGCCTGTTTTAGGTAACCGAGCGACTGTGCTTGGAGGAGCCGAAGCAACAACAACCGTTGTAGTGCCGGGAGAAGATGGCGTTGATGTGGAAGGACTGCCGGATGAAGGTACAGGAGTTGGGGTTAGAGTTGGAGTTGGGGTTGGAGTTGGAGTTGGAGTTGGAGTTGGGGTGACGTCGGGAGGAAGAGTAGGTATTGGGGTGGGGGTAGTTGTAACTGCAGGCGGGTAATAACCACCGCCGGGGCCAGGACCGGGAGGATAATAAACTCCCAGCCATGGAGTCGGTGTTGGAGGCACAGGTGTTGAAGTTGGAGGCGGAGGCGGAGGTGGAACCGGAGGCACAGGTGTTGAAGTTGGAGGCGGAGGCGGAGGTGGAACCGGAGGCGTATTGCCACATTGGCCAATAATTTCACCCATATCAGTACACTCCCAATAATATTCACAGTCCCAGTCAACCCTTCTGTAAACATAGATGGTATGACTTCCGGGGTAAGTTACACCATTGCAGGTTCCCCCGCATTGCGGATACTCAGTTGGAGAAAGAGTACACCCCTGGATAGCATAAACTTCATTAGTATTTTGGGAAATAAATACTTTTAAGCCATAAAGAAGTACTAAAAGCGAAGCGCTGTTTACGATAAGATATAGTAAGATTTTATACTTTACCACTGCTCGATAAAGATTTTTCATAAATTTGATTTAATTGAATGCACCTTGAGTCATCTGATTAATTATTCCTTCATTCGGATTAGAAAAAACAAGCATTGCTGCAATTCTTGGATCTTCGCTAACAGGAAATACAGTCCCTGAAGGATAATCTGCCTCTTGGTCAGGATGAACAACACGGTAAGCATCCCTAGGGCTATACATTGGAACTTTTATATTTCCTCTGCCATTATTAGTAACACAAAGCAATCCTTCTTCCCGATGAACACCCCAAACTACTCCGGTTTGAAATCCTATTTCGCGATTTTGCCTTAGAATTACAAATGGTTTTCCATAATTAATCAAATCGCTTATTAAGCCTTCCATTCCGTTTGCAGGTCTATAATATTTATACTGTGAGTACATAAGAACCAATGCTTCTCTACCAACAGCAGTTTCGGGATCTTCTATTCCCAGAGAGAAAGCCCCATTCAAAACATCGCAATAACCCGAGGAATGTTCATATGGCGGCAAAAGCGGTACTTCTGGTTTTCGAAGATCCGGGAGATCTCCGGGCTGGGGATTTCTATCCGGATTAAAATAATAATTATAGTACCAGTTTGCATATCTCTTTGCCTGCACACAAAACTGGCTACCAGTCAATCTATCATGAATATCTGCAGCACCACCCTTTTCATACATAGTATGATCATTTTTTGCTTCTGCTACATGTTGAAAAATCGGGAAAAACTGTTCTGACTGTGCTGGCTCGAACGGAGCAAGTTTCCACCCTTGAGTTTGTAGGGTTTCCCTTGCAGAAGAAAGTACAGGGGTTTCGGTTGGAAAAGGAGTTGGGCTTGGTTCAAAAGTTGGAGTTGAGGTTGGTACAGGGGTTTCGGTTGGAAAAGGAGTTGGGCTTGGTTCAAAAGTTGGAGTTGAGGTTGGTACAGGGGTCTTAGTAGATTCAGGAGTCTTGGTAGCAGTAGCAAGGGCTTTTGCTGAAGCCGGAGTGGCAGTTGGCAGTTGAGTTTCTACTGCCGGGAAGGTTGCATTTGTTTCAGCACCCTGGCAACCTACAGATGCAAGTACGACAAGGAGAGGAGGAGCCAAGCAACGCATTCTTTCAATTTCATTACGCATGATAATCTCTATTGATAGTCACTATCGGGAATTGATCCCTGCCCTAGATCAACCCCCGATACAAACTACCAATTTTGAGTAGCTATTGTGTCCATTTTTTTAAAATCCAAGCTATTTTGGGGTATTGACAACCCCCTAAAATTTGCTCTACTCTATAATTCAGAAAGCAACTTCTATCTGCTCTTGAAGTTGTTTTCGAAATTAACAAAAGGGCATTGCTATTCGAGTCCGTCTGCGGTAGTAATGCTCTTTTTTATGTAAAAAAAGACTCCTTGGTCCGTCTGCCTCCAAGGAATCCTTTTTTTAACCGCGAACCATCAGTATTAACTTCTGGTCTGCTTCTTGTAAAATCTTTTTCACCTGTTCCGCTACAGTATCGGTTCTTCTAACTCTAACCCTTTTATCTCTACTGGAACTGGTCGCCCACAACCTTGTCAACATAATATATTTACATTACCAGGAAAAAAACTATTTGTCAAGTTTTATGAAACCCATAGGTATTTTTACTCTTTATTTCCTTAGTCCCGTAGTTATCTAGAAGGGATATACATACTAGTTTAGCTTGTCAAAACAATTAAAATAAAGGGTATACTTTTAGATATTCACAGAAATTCTAGGTATGTGGATAAGTCTTATTTTGCAAAAATCATTCTGCCCGCAGGAGTTTGAATATTTTTAGTAACTTCAACCTTCAAGCTCTGACCTATTTTATCCGCCGCCTCTGTCACTACTACCATAGTGCCATCAGCCAAATACCCTACCCCCTGATCCTTATCTTTCCCCAGGTGAACAATCTTAATTTCCATGCTTTCCCCGGGCAAACTGACTGTTTTGACGCTATTTGCCAAGTCATTAACATTTAATATATTTATATTTGACACCTGAGCCAGTCTATTAAGATTAAAATCCGTGGTAATAACCCTGCCGTTTAAGCTTTTTGCCAGATTCAAAAGCTTTTCATCCACAGCCTTGCCATTTTGATCCTTGTCCCAAATTTCCACCTTTGTAAGTCTGACCTTTTTAAGTTCCTCTATAATCTCAAATCCGCGTCTTCCCCTGGCGCGCTTTAAGACATCCGACGAATCCGACACCTGCTGAAGTTCAGTCAAAACAAACTTAGGGATCAGGATAAGCCCCGAAACAAAACCGGTTTTAGCAACATCCAGGATTCTACCGTCAATGATGGCAGAAGTATCTAAAATTAAGGGCCTGGTAAGATTGACAGAGCCTATTTGTGGAACTGTCCCGGAGAAAGACGGATTAAAACGGGGAAATTTAGATATTTGGCTTGATACTTCAAAAGAAAGCCTGTGTATTACAAAATTAAACGTGGTCATGGTGACCTTTTTTAGAGATCTCGCAATTCCGGGGAAAACCATAAACCCTATTCCACCCGCGGCCAAAGTCAAAAGCGCCCTGATTAAAAATGAATATATTCCCTCTACAGGAGGGATGAGCTGGGAGTAAATTGCTGCCAGTGTTGCAAAGATAAACGCCACTATCAGGCGGAGAACTAGTTTTGTACGCACAAATGAATCCTTCTGTAGAGAGAAATGAATCCAAAATGAAAACCCTCTACTAATAAGTAGTATGCCACAACTGATTTGTTTATTCCAGAGCCAATTTTACAGCTTGAGAAAGGTTTTTGGCAACTTGCAAAGATATGGCAGTGGTAAATCCTAACTTTTTTGCTTCAGATATTCTTTTATCAATCTGGCGGACAGCCCTTAGTTCCCCTAACAAACCAACTTCACCAATTAAAACAGCATCTTTTAAAATAGCCTGCTCTTTAAATGAGGATACAATTGCCATACAAATTCCTAAATCTGCTGCAGGTTCATCTAGCTTTAGTCCGCCGGTCACATTCACAAATATATCCATATCATATAAAGGTAAACCTAATCTTTTTTGCAATACAGCAGCCAAAAGTTGCAATCTATTATTATCTATACCATTCCCTATCCTTCTTGGCATAGGCAAACTGCTTTTTGTCACAATAGCTTGGATCTCTACAAGCAATGACCTGATACCAGTTAAAATAGCCGCCACTGCAGAACCAGGTGCCTGTTGTTTTGTATCCAAAAATAACTTGGAAGGGTTTTTAACCTCAATCATGCCTTTATCTTCCATCTCAAACACTCCCACCTCGTCAGTCGGGCCAAACCTGTTTTTGGTTGACCGCAGAATCCTAAACATTGATGTTGGATCACCTTCCAAAGATAAAACCACATCTACAACATGTTCCAAAGTCTTTGGCCCTGCCAAATTTCCTTCTTTGGTGACATGACCAACCAGAAAAACTGGTATATTAAACAATTTTGCCAGTCTCTGCAGCCTGTGAGTGCACTCCCTAACTTGTCCGACCGAACCGGGGATAGATTCCAAATCGCCAGTTTCAAGAGTTTGGATTGAATCTACAATCACCAGATTGGAGTGACCTTGTGAAAATATTTCCTGAATTTTCTCAATAATATTGTCGACATCGGTTTCATTTAAAACCGACAGAGGAAAGTTGGGTTTGATACGGTCTACCCTAAGCTTAATTTGCCTAGCAGATTCCTCACCGGAAACATAAAGAACATTTTTTAAATTCATTGCCAATTGCGTAAGAAGCGTTGACTTCCCGATCCCCGGATCTCCTGAAACCAAAACTAAAGACCCGGCCACAATTCCACCACCCAAAACCCTATCAAACTCATCAATATTAGTACTTATCCTCTTGTAATCTGTCTTTTGAATCTTTGATAAATCTATTATCTCTGCTTGTTCTACTTTCCCCTTCACCCTTTCCCCTTGACCCTTTTCTATTGTCTCCACAAGGCAATTCCAGGAGTCACATTGAGGACATTTGCCTAAATAAGTTGGAGAATGGTATCCGCACTGCTGACAAATATAATAGGACCGATGAGTCTTATTGGACTTATATGTCATATGGGTCTTATTTATAAATCAATCCTGCCGTACTTGTAACAAATGGCACCAGATTTATTCTTCTTCTTTGGGTATCCACGCTATCAATCAAAAATGTCGTTGTCTTTCCTGCTTCATAGATAGCATCAGCAGTCATTTTGGAAGCAGGTAAAAATCCTTCTACATCTTCTTTAACCTTAACCACCACTCCGGCATCATTCACCGAAATTATTTCTCCTTTGACTACTTCATCTGCCGGGTATTCCTTTGCCAATTCGATAAAGGGATCTTCTGCGAGTTGTTTGATCGATAAATTCAACCTGCCTAATTCCTCATCCAAACCCAAAACCATCACTTCCAACTCCTGCCCCACTCTAAAATCCTTTGACAAATCTTCCACTTTATCCCAGGATACATCGGAAATAAACACCAATCCTTCCGTACCTTTTATATCTCGTCCAGAGGACGATCGGTCTTTGACCGAAACCACTAACCCAAAAGGCAGTATGGCCACAATTTTACCTTTTTCTTTTTGGCCGGATTTAAAGCTTTTAAGCTTTTCTTCCTCGGCAGGGGTAATTTGCCCTCTTTGGGAAAAAATTAATTTATTGTCTTCCTGGTCTGTCTCAATCACAGTCACTGTCAAGTCTTGGCCTATTAGATTCTCCATTCCTTCGCCTACCTTGGATAAAAGTTCAAATCCAACCTGTGAATTGGGCAAGAAACCTCGTATTTTTTCTACTTCTACAATTAAACCACCCTTGTTTACTTCAATTACTTTTCCCCGCAGCTTGCTTTTCTCCCTTTGCGCATTTATAAACCTAGACCAATTAACACCATGTCCCCTAAAAGAAGAGCCCGTTCTCATTTGTGGGGATGAAGAAAGTATTATTTGACCGTTTTCACTTTCAGGTAGTGCAACAAAAGCTTTAAGTTTTTGACCTACTTTGAGATCTTTCGATATAGTTTCGGGTAGGTCGCGGACAGGAAGAACGCCTTCGGATTTGCCGCCCAGATCTAATATAACTTCTTTGGTGAATACAGCAACAACTTCGCCTTCTACCTCCTGTCCTCTATGAAAGATAGTGAATTTTGAAGATTGAGAAGCCAAAAGCTCCTCCATTGTGATATTTTTAGAAAACTTATTTATTGCCAAACATGGTCACCTTGCTTTCTTTAGAATTAAAGAAGATTATACGCTATTGTTGGTTGCTTTTGCAATAAAACCCCCCGCTTTCAAGGTTGGCGCATACAACATAGTTTCTTGTGGCTACCCAAGTATAATAACCACCGAAGTTGTATCCAAAATACGCAGGCGGCCCGGGAGCGTTCGCTGCTTGAACCTCCCCTTTATCGCCTGTTCCACCACAAAGCCCCGGGCCCGCCGGTGCGACTATATCCCAAGTATCTGAACTGGCTGATCTGTCGCAATATCTACAGATTAAACCATTACAAGAGCTTTGTCCGCTTTGAGGATCTTTGGGAATGCTACCTGATGCAAACCAACTATCTCTTAAATAAGGATATGGACCCTGAGCCAGGCTCTCGCTTGCTCCATAATGTACTTCCATAGCCTGACTGATAGCATCAATATCTCCCCTTCTTTTGGCATCCCGGGCATTTTTTTGAACACCGGTAAAAACAGTAATTCCAATTACAGATAAAATAGCAATAATGGAGATAACAACCAGAAGTTCAACCAGGGTAAAACCGCGCAAGTTTTGCAAGGCAAAATTTGTTCGGGTAAAGCCTTTGGCAGATTTGGGCATAATCAAAGACTACCATTTTTCCATCAAAAAAGCCAGATTTGTTGTATAATATATATAATAATGAGACCAGAATCAGAACCAAAAAGTTTTTTTAGACAGTTTGTTGAAACCCTAAGAAGGAAGGGGTTTAGTGGTGAAAGAGGGATTCCCCCGGATAGCCTTTGCTTGAGCGGACCAGGAAAAATAATGATAACAGTATTTCGAAATCCTGACGGAGGTTGCCAGGTATACGCCTGGCCGCCGTTCTCTCAAGAAGGATATGAGGCCGTCTATGATAAAAACGGAAAGTCTCCAGAAAAATTCCATGAAAGTACAAATAAATTCGAAGAATGGCTGTTTAGAAAACGCAAACCACAAGCACCGCCTATTGCCAGTACCGTTTAGGCATTTACCCCGGCAGTGAGGTATTTTCACATACCCTTGCGAATATATTATCGTCCCTGCTGCAAGCTTTTACGACTGAGTTCGGAATGGGATCAGGTAGGACGCTTGCGCCCAAACCACCGAGGATTGTAGTATAAAGTATTTTATTTTAAGTATCAAGAGGTTTATAAAAAGATAGTCAAGTTTGCACTCTAAAATGTGAATACGGATTTTGACTAGCTATCAGTCTTCAGCTATCAGCTATCAGATTTTTCTTGCGATTATCTGACGACTGACGACTGAGAGCTGACGACTAGCCGAAGGCTTTTTACCAAAAAATCTCAACGACAACCATTAGTATTAGTAAGCTAAACACCTTACGATGCTTACACTGCTAACCTATTAACCCCGTAGTCTGCGGGGGGTTTCAAAGATACCTCATCTTGGGATTTGCTTCGTGCTTAGATGCTTTCAGCACTTATCAAAAAGAAACGTAGCTACCCTGCGCTGCCATTTTATGACAACAGGCACACTAGGGGTTTCCTCGTCTCGGTCCTCTCGTCATTTCGTTTACCCCGCTTTAGCGGGGAATCAGACTATATCTTTTCCGACCCGCCAAAGGCGGATTACGGAACTGGCATATAATATGAGTTTTTACTCCAGAATATCTGGTACCTCATATATCAGTCGTTACGGGGACATCTTCTAAAGTATTTCTTTGCGAGGAAAAATAATTATATTTCCTCATTCTTTGAATCCAATTTGCAATTTCCTTTTTAGGAACTAACTTCTTTTGTAATTTTGGAATCAAATCCAGCATTAATTTTGCCTGTTTTCTTTTAAATCTCAGGTGCGGTTGTAGAATTTTTAAAGTTTCGAGAACTTTCTCAAACCCCTCAATTCTAAGTTCCGAGATATGATCGTTTCTTATATAGATATAACCACAATCCAAAACTTTTTTGATCCACTCGACATCTTGATGATGTCGGGAATCTTGATAAAAACATATTACTGTTTTTACCCTAAAAGTTTCTTTACCTGATTTTCGACGGTGTAGTTGAAGCATTATGCTTCCGTCACCATCCAAAAAACCTGCAATATATGCCAAATTTACCTTAGAGAGTCTTCCCACGGTATTACCCATTAACTTTTTGTTATGAATTTAGCATAGAACCAAACTAAACCCAAAGTCAAGAGGGCTTCACCGTTATTAGCCAAGTTGTCAGCCCGCCTTTCGGCGGACAGTAGCAATTGCTCACTAGAGACAACTCCCCTCAAGTATCAAAACGCCCATACTGGATAGAGTCCGAGCTGTCTTACGACGCTCTGAACCCAGCTCGCGTACCGCTTTAACTGGCGAACAGCCAGACCCTTCCCACCTACTTCAGCAGGAGGATGCGATGAGCCGACATCGTACATAATTCCACATTCTCGTGTGGTGCAGACTATACCTTCACCCTCTTCTCTTTCATCTTCCATTAATGAAACGAGTAGGAGTCAGCGTTTTAGCCATCCATATTAAAGATAGCTCGGTCCGCCATAGGCGGACACAGTCGTTACAGGGTCATAACAGAAGGAAATTTGTATTTAAATTCTTCTAATACAAATTCTTTAACTAATTTTATAAATCTTTTAACGCTTCGCGTTCGGATTCTAATCCGGTAATAAATTTTATCCTTATTTAAGGTTGCATCTATACCGAATTGTTCTTTTAAAAAATCAATTAGTTTAAATTGCTCAAATTTAGAAAATTGCTGGGTATTTAAATAGATCGAAGACCTACTTTTAGACCCATCATCCATAAACCAAACTGCTAAACTGATAGGATCAAGTTTTAGACCGTCTGGTATTATTTTCCTGCCATCTCTATAGAAGAGATTATAAAATGAAGTCAGAATTGGTAATTTTTGAGTTGCAAATCTATATGCTTCCCTATTACCATTTCCTTTTCTCCATTTTGGTGGTGTTGTAACCAAACCATCAAATTTGCTAAAGATCCAATCAACTAATGCCTTTTGGGCAAAGCAGTGATTTATCTCTAAATGAGCATTCTTTTTCTTTCTCATTGTGCCATCTCCTAGAAGAGAACCAATAAGAATGGACTTTTGTTCTTCTGTCAGACTTCCCACGGTATTATCCATTAATTCCGATTATACATCGTAATCAATTACGGAATTCACCGTTATGAGCTGAAAATTTTAAAAAGACTAGTTTAATAACAGACTAATGAGATTACTCTCACCGCACCCCGATATATTAAGGTGCCGAACCTTGCCGTCCTTGTGGACTGTAGGGCAAGACTAGCCTGTTATCCCCGGGGTAACTTTTATCCGATAAGCCCCGCCAATCCCACGATTAAGCGGGGGATCATTAAGACCTACTTTCGTATTAGCTCGACTTGTGAGTCTCGCTATTGAGCACACTGTATACCTTTACGCTTGATGCGCGATTTCCTTACGCGCTAAGTGTACCTTTGTACCCCTCCGTTACTCTTTTGGAGGGGACCGCCCCAGTCAAACTGCCCGCCAGACCTTGTCCCAACCCCTGTTTTTATAAGGGGTAAGGTGAGACTTAAAAATCAGAAAGAGAGGTGTTTCATTGGTGCCGAAGCTACCTCCTACGCTACACAATCAAATTTTCAAATCAGGGTCAAGCTACAGTAAAGCTCCACGGGGTCTTTTTGTCCAAGTATGGGAAGGCCGCATCTTCACAGCCATTGCAATTTCGCCGGGTCTATCCTCAAGACAGTCGCTAAGTCGTTCAACCTTTCGTGCGGGTCTGAACTCACCAG
>JAHIUE010000051.1 GCA_018817205.1 Patescibacteria group bacterium
GTAATTTTCCTCCAAAAGTTGCATAATTTGTTATACTTGCACTGTTATGAAATTTAAAAAAGCGTTATTAATAAATATTAGTGAAGACAGACTGGATTCAATTTATTGGAAAAAACTGAATAGTCTGGTTGAAAATAAAGTATTTCTTCCAAAAGATAGTCCTCAAATTCAAAAAGAGCTTGCAGATACGGATTGTATATTAACAGGATTTCAAATAGATGTTGGTAAAGCGGAAATTGATTCTGCACCTAATTTAAAATATGTAAGTGTTTTGGCTACAGCTTACGGAAAGATTGATACAGATTATGCCAAGAAAAAAGGAATAATTGTTACTAATATTCCGGGTTATTCTACAGAGTCAGTAGCAGAGTTTGTTTTTGCAGTAATTTTAGAGAAAATCAGGGGGATTGCTGAAGCCAAAGAGCGGGGAAGTAAAGGTAATTATTCAGAAGCAGGAATTAAAACTACGGAAATTAAAGATAAAGTCTTTGCAGTTCTGGGTTTGGGAAGGATTGGTAGTAGAGTTGCAGAAATTGCCAAAGGTTTTGGGGCAGATGTCAGATATTGGTCTAAAAATAGAAAAAAAGATTTGGAAAAATCAGGTATTAAATTTCAGGATGCGGATAAGTTGATATCAGAGGCAGATATAATCTCTTTGCACTTTGCAGAAACTCCGGAAACTAAGCATTTCTTAAATAAAAAAAGGATAAATAATATTAAAGCGGACAGCTTAATTATCAGCACTGTTCCGAACGAGATAACAGATTTAGAAGCGTTAGAAAAAAGATTAAAAAAGGGAGACATAACTTTTATATCAGATCATGCGGAGGAGTTAGATCCAAAAGATGCTAAAAAATTATCAAAGTATAAAAATTGCATCTTATATCCTCCTATTGGATATATTTCTGCTGAAGCAAGAATAGCCAAACAGGAAATATTTTTAGGCAACATGGAAGCTTTTCTTAAAAGTAAACCCCAAAACGTTGTTAATTAAATTTGGTAATTACCTACAAAAAAGAAACTTGCACCGAGCGCAGCCGAAGTGTAAAATTTGCTTGTGATGAAAAATAATTATTTTCAGCCAGAATTTAAGAAAACCTCTTTTACGTGTCCACATTGCGGAGTTTTATCTACTCAGAAATGGCTTAGTGTGACTAAAGATTATTACTCAGGAAAATTTGGAGCGATTTATGAATCTCTATGTCAAAATGAAGACTGTAACAAATATTGTCTATGGATTGATGAGAAAATGATAATTCCAGATCAAGAAGGGATAACATATCCTAATGAAGATTTGTCAGAAGATATACAAAAAGATTATTTAGAGGCAAGGTCAATAATTAGTAAATCACCAAGAGGAGCAGCAGCTTTATTGAGATTGGCAATTCAAAAATTGTGCAAACAACTCGGAGAACTTAGTGAAGATATCAATACTGATATAGGAAATTTAGTCAAAAAAGGATTAAGACCAAGTATACAAAAAGCTTTGGATATCGTTAGGGTAACAGGGAATGAATCGGTTCACCCTGGTGTTATCGATTTAAATGATAATAGAGAAATTGCTTTAAAACTTTTTGATTTAGTAAATCTTATAGCAGAAGTTATGATCTCAGAGCCTAAAAGAATAGATGAACTGTATGATACTGTTATACCAGAAACAAAAAAGAAAGCAATTACAAAAAGAGATGAAGCAAAAATTTCAGAATAAGAGTAATATTAGAATTTTTGGAGATAAACAAAAGGTTACGTAATTAGTTACGTAACATACATAATTGTTTTTATTGAACTTCGGCTAATGTATATTCTGGAGGAGGAGTAATGCCGGCATTTTCCTCAAGAGGTTCAATCCTTTTTTCCAGTTTCTTAGCATTACTATTATTAATTTTGTACATATCCCCATATGCATTGATAGTATTTTCAATAGTTGCTACAGAAGATTGCACAGTTTCCAATGTATTCTCCATAGTTACTACAGAAGATTGCACAGTCTTTAAAGAAGATTGTAATGTTTCCAGCCTTTGACTGTGCTTATTTAATATTTGGCCGTGTTCATCTAGAGTTTCTTTAATAGGCTCAAGAGATTCATCCAGTAATTTTTTAAAATCTCCTTGATTCATAAATTTTATACTAGCAATGATATTTGTAATTTACAAGATATATTATCTATATCATCAAGTTAAGATAGGATCAGGCGGTTTTATTATTTAAAAATATCAGCTACAATAGAAACAGTATGCCTAAAGGTTATATTAAACTTTTTGAGGAAGTTGATATGGATGATGTTTCCGAAGTAGGCGGGAAAAATGCCTCTTTGGGGGAAATGATCCAAGCCTTTAAAAATACGGATATTGATGTCCCCGGCGGGTTTGTGGTGACTGCTTCTGCCTATAAACACTTCTTATCCCAAACAGGTCTGGATAAATACATTGAAAATGAGCTGGAAGGTTTGAATACCCACAATTTGGAAAATTTGGCAAAAGTAGGGTTGAATATCCGCTCAAAAATCAAAAGCACCGATTTTCCGGCAGATTTAAAAGAAGCTATAAAGGATGCATTTGTAAAAGCTGAAAAAAAATACGGTAAAGGTGCGGATTTTGCAGTCCGCTCCTCCGCCACGGCGGAGGATTTGCCCGGAGCTTCATTTGCCGGAGAACATGAAACATTCCTTAATGTGCGGGGAGAGCGGGATATTCTGGTTGCCATCAAGAAAGCTATGGCCTCGCTTTTCACCAACAGGGCAATTTCATACAGGAAAGATAAAGGGTTTGATCATTTGAAGGTTTATTTGTCGGTTGGCGTGCAAAAAATGGTCCGTTCGGATAAGGCCTCATCAGGTGTAATATTTACTTTGGAGACTGAATCAGGTTTTCCGGATGTTGTCATAATTAACTCTTCCTGGGGTTTGGGTGAGATGATAGTGCAAGGCGAAGTAACTCCTGATGAATTTTTAGTTTTCAAAAAGACCTCCGCCGTTATTGAAAAGAAATTAGGGGTCAAAAACAAAAAGATGATTTATGGTAAAGACCAGCCCACTGAAATTGTGGAAACAACGGATAAAGAGAGACAATCTTTCACTTTGTCGGATAAAGAAATACTCCGGCTTGCTTCTTGGGCAGTCAAGATTGAGCAGCATTACAGCAAGAAAAACAAAAAATGGACCCCGCAGGATTTGGAATGGGCTAAAGATGGCATCGACGGGAAACTTTATATTATTCAGGCAAGACCCGAGACAGTTCACGCAGAGAGGGATTTTTCGGTTGTTAAAGAATATATTTTGCAGGAAAAAGGGGAACAGTTGGTAAGTGGTGGATCGGTTGGTTCAAAAATTGCCACAGGCTCTGCCCGGATAATTTTAGACCCTAAAGATATTCACGATTTCAAAAAAGGAGAAGTTCTGATAACCGATATGACTGATCCTGACTGGGAGCCTATTATGAAGATTGCCGCGGCAATTGTAACGGATCAGGGCGGTAGGACTTCACACGCGGCAATAGTTTCCCGGGAACTGGGTATTCCCGCAGTTGTCGGATGTAAAGATGCAACAGAAAAAATTAAAAATGGGGAAGCTATTACAGTTGATTGTGCAGGAGAAAACGGCATAGTTTACAAAGGAGAGCTGAAGTTTAAAATTATTGAACACAATGTTAAAAATCTGCCTGAAACAAAAACTCATATCATGATGAATATTGCTACACCCTCATCCGCTTTTGAAAAGTCTTTCCTGCCTAATAAAGGTGTGGGACTTGCCAGGGAGGAGTTTATTATTGCTTCGGATATCGGAATACACCCGATGGCTTTAATCAATTATCATAAAATGCCGCAGAAAATTAAAGAAGAAATCGATAAAAAAACTTTTGGCTATTCTGACAAGACACAATTTTATATAGATAAATTATCTTTCGGCATTGCAAAAATTTCCGCGGCTTTTTATCCGAACCCTGTGATTGTCAGATTTTCCGATTTTAAAACCAATGAATACAGATCATTACTCGGCGGATATTTATTTGAACCGAATGAGGAAAATCCGATGATTGGCTGGAGGGGCGCTTCAAGATACTACTGCCCTGATTTTGCAACCGCATTTGTTTTGGAAATAGAAGCCATAAAAATTGTGGTAAATAAAATGGGACTAACTAATACTTGTGTGATGGTGCCGTTTTGCAGGACACCGGAAGAGGGCAGGAAAGTGCTTAAGATTATGGCGGATAACGGATTAAAGAGAGATCCTTCGATAAGCTCAGGACTGAAAGCTTATGTCATGTGTGAAATTCCTGCCAATGTAATTTTGGCGGATGAATTCTTGGATATATTTGACGGCATGAGCATTGGCTCAAATGATTTGACCCAGCTGATTTTGGGGATTGACAGGGATGGTAATGAAAAAATAAGAGGGATTGCCAATGAAAATGACCAGTCAGTCAAAGTTTTGATTTCCCAGGTTATAAAGAAATGTAAAGCGCGGGGGAAATATATCGGCATTTGCGGTCAGGGTCCGTCTGATTATCCGGACTTTGCCCGGTTTTTGGTTAAAGAGGGAATTGACAGCATCTCCTTAAATCCCGATTCTGTTATTAAAACCATTCCCAAAATCCACGAACAGGAACAAAGATTAAAGTAATATTTTTAGCGGAGAATTTTTCTGTCGTGATGGAAAATTTTCCAGTATATCCCCAGAGGAAGGAAAAGAAGAAGCTGGATTATAAGTAGTGCCTTTATCGGGCCCAAAATATCGGCAAATAATCCTAGGAGAAAAGAAACAACTCCAAATAAAAGACTTCCGGCTAAAGAATTTATTGAGCCTAAAGTGGCTCTTTGTTCATTAGTAAATTCTTTTTGTAGTAAGGTACTTTTAGCGACTTGGGTAGTGCCGTATGATAATGAGGAAGCTGACATAATTGCCGGCGAGGCAATTGATGGGAATAGCAAAGCCGTAAAATTAAGCAGTCTGTTAAAAAGATTATATACAATTAGAATATTGAGCGCTTTAAACTTTTTTATAATCGGACCGGCAAAATAAAAACTTAATGCACCGCCTAAGAAACTGAAAGATCGGGATATTCCGACTGCCCATAATGGCCAAAGCGACCTGATAAAAATTGGTTGGAACTGGAATCCGGATTCACCGAATGCAAAAGTCGTAATAGACGATAGGCTTAAAAGCCTTAATTTATAGTTTGTTTTAAACTGGTTGAAGGATTCTTTTAAGTGTGAATAAATATTGGCAGATTCTTTGAAGTGTTTTTGTGTTTCTATTAGATTTAAAGCAGTGATAACCAGAAATATATTCGGGACAACCGAGAGCCACATAACTAAACCCAAAGAAATATTTGCTATGAAACCACCCAAAACAGCGCCTATTGCCAAAGCTGCCTGTCCTGCTGAACTAATTTTACCTAAATAATTGGCATATTTATCGGTTTTTTGTTCTTCTGCTAAAGAATCATAAAGTAAAGCATTATTATTTCCGCTAAAAAAAGATCTGGCAAGACCCTCGAATATTGCCCCAATTGCTAAAATGAGATATGAGTGTCCAATTGCATAAAAAATTGTGGCTATAAGAAAAGCAATAGCACCTAATATTACTGTTTTTCTTCTGCCAATCATATCGGAATATATGCCTGTGGGAATTTCAAAAATAGCAAGAGAAATAAATGTTATGGAAAAAATACTCATTGCTAATGCATACGATCCGGTTACATTCGCAAAGTAAATAACTAAAACAGCAGAATATAAACTAAAACCTTGAAGGAATCCAAATAATGATAGGAGCTTTATGTTTCTATGAACCGACATATTCTAATTATCATACAACTTGTCCATAAATTCTGATATGATGAGGGTAAGATGAAGATAGATAAGATTTCTCTAAAAATAATTCCCGATTCCAAAGGTAAGGATACCTTGGAGGCGGAAATGGAATCAGATGGCAATACAGTAATTGCGTCAGTTCCTGCAGGGGAAAGTACCGGTAAAAATGAGGCAAAGACAATACCGCCAAAACAGGCTTTGGAAAAAGTCTCCTGGATAAATTCACAAATTAAGAATAAGGATTTTGCCACCCTTGACCAATTTGACGGTTATTTAAATACGCTGCAGGGTGCTAATTTGACAGTAGCCTTAAGCATGGTTTTTACAAAACTTTTGGCAAAACAGAATAACATGGAAACTTGGGAATTAATTGCCAAAATTTCCGGAAGCCAACCTGCTTTGCCTTTATGTTTTTTTAATGTAATTGAAGGCGGAGTTCATGGCGGCGGCCCTTCGGCTTCGCTCAGGGTAAACTTACCATTTCAAGAATACTGGTATATTCCCAAAACAAATTCTTCAAAGAAGAGCCTGGATGAAGTGATGGAAGTTTTAAAATTATTGGAAGGAAAATTTTCCGGGCCAATGGGCTCAGAGGGAGGATATACCATGCAGTCTAAAAATCCGGAAGATGGTTTGAAAATGCTGCAAAGTTGTACAAAAGGCGGCTGGTTGGGTTTGGATTGTGCAGCAACACAGTTGCCTGAAAAAATTGATTTGTCTTTCTATGAACTAATAACTAATAACTACGAACTCTTAGCTATTGAAGATCCTTATCCGGAAGATGACTGGGAAGGGTTTTCCCAAATAACTGCCGCTTTGGGAGAAAAAATCTGGATAATAGGGGATGATTTAACAACTACCAATCCCAAAATTATAAAATTGGCAGCGGACAAAAAAGCGATTAATGCCGTAATTATAAAACCTACCCAAATCGGCACTGTTACCGAAACCATACAGGCGGCTAATCTGGCAAAAAGTTATGGATGGAAAATTATTGTGGCAAACAGGGGTGAGGAAACTATGGATGATTTTATTGCGGATTTGGCAGTGGGCCTTGGAGCCGACGCCATCAAATCAGGCTGTCCTTTGCAAAAAGAAAGACTTGTTAAATACGAAAGACTTAAAGAGATAGAAAAGCAGTTATTGGTTCACGGTTAGTTCGTTCACAGTATGTTTAGATTCGAAGACTTAAGGGTATATCAAGATGCTCTGAAATTTGTAGATCAGGTTTATTTATTAACTGCGAAATGGCCCAAAGAGGAAAGGTATGGATTAATTGATCAATTTAGGAGAGCGGCTGTTTCTATCGTATTAAATATTGCGGAAGGAACAAGTAGAACAAAGAAAGATTTCCGGCATTTTCTTGATTTATCCAGGGGATCTTGCTATGAATGTGTTGCTGTTTTGAATATTGCTAAAACCAGAGGATATATTACTGATCAAGAATTTGGTATATTTTATGAATACATGGACAAACTTGCACGAACAATAAGTGCTCTTAAAGGTTCTTTGCGATGAACAGTGAACGAATAACGAACTAACTTATGTCCTATTTAGTTTTAGTGAGACATACAGAATCAATATGGAATAAAAAAGGTCTTTGGACCGGCTGGACTGATATTGATTTAGATGAAGAAGGTTTAGGGGCTGCCAAAAAAGTTGGAC
>JAHIUE010000052.1 GCA_018817205.1 Patescibacteria group bacterium
AAAAGCTCCTTTAAGTAATCTTTTATTGTTTCATTTATCCCACGATCGGAGGATATTTGAAACATTTGATTTCTGAAATATTGGATCATGGCATGTAAAAATTCTTCCCGGTCTTTTAATTTTTCTATATATTTAAACCTCTCTTCAATAGAAGCAGAAAGTAGTTTTTCAATTTCTTCTTTATAATTCTGCACTCTGAACTCTGAATTCTGCCCGCCTTGCCGCGAGGCAGGAATTCTGGTAATCTGGCATCTGGATAAAATTGTAGGTAGCAGGTTTGCTTCGGAGACTGCCCCTAAAATTATCATTGCCTCTTTTGGCAATTCCTCAAAAGTTTTAAGGAGAGCATTCTGGCACTCATCAGTCATAACAGAGGCATCTTCGATTACAACAGTTTTTCCTTTGGCAGAATAAGGCTTTGTTGCAAAATGTTCTTTGATTTTTTTGGCTTGGGCAATGCCTAATTTTTCCCCTTTTTTAAAATACAAAACATCAGGATGATTTGTATCAACACCTGTAGGTTGGAAATTTTTGGAAATTAGCAGTCTTGCAATCATGAGGGAATTTTAACATAATGGATATATGCCCAGTACTGCCCGGGATCAGACAACTTCCGCTTTGGAAGATATTCTATTTAAACAGGGGTTGATAACTTCCGACCAGCTTTCACAAATTAAACTGGAAAGTATTAATTCCGGAAGGAGTATTGAGAAAATTCTTTCTCAATACAACATTGTGCCGCCGGATAAGGTAACTCAGGCTAGAGCACAAACTCTTGGTGTTCCCTATATCAAACTTGAAGGAAAACCTATTGCGGCTGATGTTTTGAATTTAGTGCCTGAACCTGCCGCCCGCCGCTACAGAATTATCCCATTTGAAAAAAAGGGGGAAGAAATTTGGGTAGCCATGGCAGACCCTTTGGATATCCAGATTAGCCAGTTTATTGAAAAAAGGGCCGGACTACGGGTTAAGCCGTTTTTGGCCCAGTCGGAAGATATCCTTAAGGCCGTCAATGATCAATACTCCCAGAATTTAAGTTCGGATGTCACTTCCGCATTAAGAGAAGTTGAATCGGTCATACCGCAGCGGGAGGAGGGAGCCGGTCCGGAAATCCTGCATGAGGCGCCTGTTTCCAATATTATCGATCAGCTTTTGGAATATGCCATCAAAAGTCGGGCTTCCGATATCCATATCGAACCTCAAGAGGACCGAACCAGAGTAAGATATAGAATTGATGGAATACTTCAGGAAAAAGTCCTTTTGCCAAAAGGGGTACATGATGCCCTTGTGTCAAGAATTAAAATTTTATCCGTTTTAAAAATTGATGAAAGAAGATTGCCGCAGGATGGTAGGTTTACTTTTACTTTTGGGCAAAACATTATTGACCTTCGTATTTCCACGGTGCCGACTGTATATGGGGAAAAAGTGGTTTTAAGGCTTTTACCTAAATCAACAGGCGCCCCTTCTCTTTTGGAGTTAGGGCTCCGGGGCAACTCTTTGAAAAATCTGGAAGCCCAACTAACACGGCCCCACGGAATTATTCTGATATGCGGTCCAACCGGCAGCGGAAAGACTACTACCCTTTATTCCATCTTGACCAAAATATCCACAACCAGGGTTAATATCGTTACTATCGAAGATCCGGTTGAATACCAGATTCCCGGCGTAAATCAAGTTCAAGTAAATAATACCGTTGGTTTGACTTTTGCATCGGCTCTTAGAAGTTTTTTGCGCCAAGATCCTAATATCATTATGGTAGGTGAAGTTAGGGATAGCGAAACAGCGGATTTGGCAATACAGGCTGCTTTAACAGGTCACCAGGTTTTTTCCACCGTTCATACAAACTCCAGTGCAGGTGCTCCGCCCAGGCTTTTGGATATGGGGGTTGAACCTTTCCTTTTGATCTCAGCTTTAAATGCGGTAGTAGGACAGCGTGTTGTTCGTAAAATATGTGACCGTTGCAAAGCAGCATATACTCCCGTACCCGAGGTAACGGAAAGTATTAAATCGGTTCTAGGTAAGTTTCTACCTACCTCCGCGACCACCTTGCTTAAACTATATAAAGGAAAGGGCTGTAATATATGTGCAGGTACAGGTTATTTGGGTAGGATTGGTATTTTTGAGGTGCTTTCTATTTCGGAACAAATCGCCAAATTAATACTGGAGCATGGCTCTTCGGGAAGTATCGAGCAAGCCGCGACGAGCGCGGGTATGATCACTATGAAGCAAGATGGATATCTTAAAGTTTTGGAAGGGGTGACCACCTTGGAGGAGGTGTTAAGAGTAGCTCAAGATTAGAATATTATGAATATTCAGCAATTACTGGATTTAGCTATTACTAAAAATGCTTCGGATTTACATTTATCCGTTGGGTTCCCGCCCATTATCAGGATACATGGTGATCTTTTTCCTGTAGTCGGCGAACCGCCGGTTTCACCAGAACAAATTGACAGTTTAATCAGGCCACTCCTCACGGATATCCAACAAAATATTTATAATCAAGTTTTTGAACTTGATTTTTCTTTTGAACACCAAGGTAAAGCCAGATTTAGGATTAATTTATACAAGCAAAAAGGTCATCCTGCTGCGGCGCTGCGGCTTATCCCCTATCTTATCCCTGCTGTGGAAAAGTTAGGCCTTCCGCCTGTGGTGGGTAAACTTATCCAATTGAAACAAGGCTTCGTATTGGTCGCCGGTCCAACCGGACATGGCAAATCTACCACATTGGCCTCATTTATAAATCAGATTAATCTTACAAGGGCTGTACACGTTATTACAATCGAGGATCCGATAGAATATGTATATTCGCAGGGAAAAGCTTTGATTGAACAGAGGGAAATGTATAGCGATACCAGGTCTTGGACTAATGCTTTACGTTCCTGTTTGCGGGAGGATCCGGATGTGGTTTTGATCGGGGAAATGCGTGATCTTGAAACAATAGCTTCTGCTATGACTATTGCCGAAACTGGTCACCTTGTTTTCGCCACACTGCACACTAATTCGGCAGCCCAATCCATTGATAGGATTATCGATGTATTTCCGGAGGTACAGCAACCCCAAATCAGGCTGCAGCTTGCCGCAACTTTGGAGGCAGTCCTGTCGCTGCGGCTGGTACCCACGATTGAACCGGGCAGGACTTTGGCGGCGGAAGTTTTAGTGGCAACACCTGCTGTAAGAAACATTATCCGCGAAGGCAAGTCTCATTTAATTGACAATACGATTGAAACCTCCGCAGAACTTGGGATGCAAAGTCTGGAAAGATCTTTGGTGGATCTGGTAGCTAAGGGTAAAATTTCGCAAGAAACGGCTTTGAAATTTACTCTTCGCCCGGAACTGTTGGCTAAGTTATTAAAATAAATGGCTGAATTTCTCTACAAGGCGAAAGATATGCAAGGGGTCGACCATGATGGCAATGTGGAAGCTCCTGATGCCCATTCTGCCGTTTCGATTGTACGAAAGAAGGGATTGATTGTTATTTCTTTAAACCCCAAGACACCTTCTGTAAACCCGATTTTAGGCCGCTTTTTAAATAGAGTTAGTTTTTCGGAATTGGTACTTATTACTAGGCAGTTGGCTACTATGGTTTCTTCCGGTTTGGTTTTGTCTGAAGCAATAGACATACTAGGAGAGCAGCAAACCAACAAGACTTTAGAAAAGATTTTAGCAGATGTTTCCCGGGATGTTAAAGGAGGGTTGACTTTAGCGCAAGCACTGGGTAAATACCCGAAGGTTTTTCCTCGCCTTTATGTCAACTTGATTAAAAGCGGCGAGGTATCTGGTAAGCTTGATCAAATTCTGTTGCAAATGGCTGATAGTTTGGAAAAGGATCGGGAATTTAGGGCCAGAATTAAAGGGGCGATGGTATACCCGGTGGTAGTACTGTCTATGATGATGGTGGTTATCATTATTATGATGGTTTTTGTTATTCCCAAGCTGGTGGGTTTATATTCTCAGTCAACCATGGATTTACCTCTGCCCACCAAAATTTTGATTGGTACATCTACCCTGTTCACAAACTATTGGTGGCTTGGGGTGGCCGTATTGGTCATATCGGTTATTGTCATAGAAAGGTGGAAGAAAACCCCGGAAGGTAATCTTTTTTTAGGCAAGCTGGTTTTAAGGACTCCCATTATAGGGAAAATAGTGACTAATGTTACTTTGACTAATTTCAGCCGCACTTTTGGACTTCTGACCTCTGCCGGTATCCCTATGCTTGATTCAATTGGGATTGTTTCCGATTTAACAGATAATCTGGTGTTTAAAAATGCGCTTAAGGATGCATATGTAGGTGTCGAGAAGGGTTTGCTTTTTTCATCGCTGCTAACTACAAATGTATTCCCCCGGATTGTAAGCCAGATGGTTAGAGTGGGAGAAGAGACAGGCAAACTGGATGAGATTTTTTTGAAACTGGCAGATTATTTTGAGTCAGAGTCGGATCATATGCTTAAAAATTTGACTGTGGCAATAGAGCCAATAATACTGATAATCTTAGGTATTGGAGTGGCATTTTTGGTAATCTCCATCATTTTGCCAATCTATGAATTGACAACTTCTTTTTAGTATGTCTACAATGAAGTAGAAGGGGGTGAGAAAATTTGAAGAAATCTGCTCATGGCTTCACATTAGTGGAGCTTTTAGTTGTTATTGCAATTATTGCCATATTGGCAGCTGTAGTTGTATTGATCATAAATCCTTTAGAACTTACCCGCAGAGCTAGGGATGCAGCCAGGTTGACCGATCTTTCGAATTTACAACAAGCAATTAATGTTGCAGTTCAGGAAGCAACTGCTTCTACGGCAGCAGTTCTTTGTAGTGGTGAGGTAACTCCATGTACTGGATTAAGCAATACGGGTACCAGGGTTTCGAATGGAACAGGATGGGTAAAAGTGAATCTGTCACTACAGCAAAGTGTTTCGGTGCCAACTTTATCGGTTGACCCGATCAACGATGCCGCCAACCATTATACTTATTGTTCTGATGGTAATGCTTGGGAGATTAATACCAGTTTGGAGTCTACCCAACAGATAGATAAGGAAGGTGAAGATGGTGGTGATGATCCGGCTCTGTACGAAGTTGGTTCAAATTTGAGTTTGATTACTCCGTCGGGCACGCCTTGTAGCTACTAATGGTGTTTTGGAGTTTGTCAGGATTTATTATTGGTACGGTTTTGGGAAGTTTGGCGAAAGCTGTGGCTGACCGGAGTTTAATAAAAAAATCATTTTGGGGAAGGTCATCCTGCCCGAAATGTCAACATAGGTTGGCATGGTATGACCTTCTTCCAATACTCACCTACATTTTCCTCAAAGGCGAATGTAGGTATTGCCACAAAAAAATAGGCATTCAATATTTATTGGTAGAAGTGGTAACGGGGATATTAGTAGCCTATTTATTTATCCAGTCTTTTGAGAATTTACGATTTTCTCTGCCAGCCGGCAGATTACAATCAATTCTCAATTTTCAATCTTCAATCTTTTTATTTAAATTAGTACTTAGGACCTTCTTTGTAACGGTTTTGGTTTCGCTTTTCCTGACTGATATTAAAAAAATGCTAATTCCGGATAGAATAGTAAAACCTGCCATTTTCATCGGGGTTGCTTCGCTGTTGGCTATTACTATATATAAAGTAGGATATCTATATTATTACCTGTCGCAAAGTGTAATAGGCCGGAAATTGCTTCCTCCACATAGCGAATATTTTTACAGGCATGCATTCCTAACAGCACAGCCTTTCATGGGTTCTATATTGGTAGGACTTGCAATAGGAGGTTTTTTCTGGGGTCTGATAATTATTACCCGGGGAAAAGGTATGGGAGGCGGGGATGTTAAACTGGGCGCTTTTATAGGCATAATGTTGGGTTTCCCCAATGCTCTTTTGGCCCTGATGCTATCTTTTTTAATTGGTGCCGTATTTTCATTAGGTCTTATTGTTACCGGGAAAAAACATTTCGGACAAGTTATACCCTTTGGGCCGTTTCTGGTCCTGGGAAGCTTAATTGCTCTTTTTTGGGGAAATGAGATTTTGAATTGGTATTTGCACTTGGGCTATTGACAAGCAAGTGATTTTGTTAGAATAATTAATTAACAAAAGAATTATGAAAAAATCTGCCCGCGGCTTCACCTTAGTTGAACTTCTGGTTGTGATTTCTATTATTGCTGTTTTATCGGTTATTGGGATAACGATATTTACTGGAGTTCAGAAAAATGCCAGGGATGCAAAAAGAAGAGCCGACATAAATTCTATCAGTAGTGCTTTGGAGGCTCATTATAACTCTAATATAAATCAATACTGTACAGCGAATGCTGCAACATATTGTAACCCTCAAGATGCTTGGTTTGCTGGTGGTAAAATACCAACAGATCCACAAACTAACGTAAATTATAGTGGTCTTCCAGGAAACGGGGTCACCACTTATAGTATTTGCGCCACTTTGGAAGCTGGCGGAACATACTGCAAAGCCAATCAACAATAAGCTTAAATTTCTAATGCCCAAATATCATGGTTTTACTCTAATTGAACTTCTTATAACAATTAGCATTATTGCTACACTTTCGGCAATTGGTTTTGTTTCTTATTCTATAGTAATGAAACAAGGACGGGATGCAAAAAGGCAATCGGATCTTCGCTCAATCCAGTCTGCCCTGGAGCAATATTATGCAGACCAATTTTCTTATCCGGTTGCTCCCCTGCCTGCTTCGGGCAATCCGCTCGAAAGCCTTGATAACAGTAAAACTTATTTGAATCAGATGCCTACTGATCCTAATCCGTCCAACAGTTACTGTTATGCCCAAGCAGGAAACTCGTACGAGCTTTGCGCTAAATTGGAAGTAGTGCCAAGCCCGCCGCAAAGCTGCAGCAACCCCTGCAACGGTTATAATTTTAAACTCACTCCGCCCTAACCAATTGACAATTGAGAGTGAAAAATCGACAATGAAAGAAGATGAAATTTTCTGCCCGCGGCTTCACCTTAGTTGAACTTCTGATAGTTATAGTCATTATGGGAATAATTGGTACTTTCGCCATGATGAATTACCGAAGCTTCGGGGAAGATCAGAATTTAAAGAATGCCGGTTTAGACATTCAAAGTATGCTTCGCCAGGCACAAAGTAGTG
>JAHIUE010000053.1 GCA_018817205.1 Patescibacteria group bacterium
CTTGGATTCCTTTAAAGCCTGTATCATATATTCAGAAGGTTCTTCGGAAAGGGAAAAAGTTACCTCCTTGGTTCTTACAATTTGCCTTAAATAGCCGTTAATTAAACTAGAGAGTGACAAGCCCAGCGCTTGGGCTATTTGTTGAGCATCTCTTTTTACTTTGGGATTGACTTTAACATTAACCACTGCCGTATTCATATATACGCAGTATATACCTTGTATACATCAAAGTCAAGACCCAGAAAATTATCGGATCGTCAAGGGAATTCCGATCTGGGATCGGTGATACAACTTCGCGTCAAACGCCGCCATAAAGTTAGATAAGTGTTTATTTATCGGTACCAAAACAATAAAAACCTTTGTTTGATTCGATCTTGGTTTGAAAACAGAGCAAATGAGTCTCTTGTGACATTTTTTATTTTTTTCGGGATATCAACCGGCTGAAGATTTGCCCTACACCAATTAATGATATTTTTTTGTCTTTGGTCGATAATAAAGAGACCTCCTTCTTTCACAACTCTTCTGAAAGAAGGGAAAAATTTCTTTTTTGTAGGATCGAATTGATTAAAAAGTATTGCGTCGAAAGAATTTTCCTCAAATGGATCACTATAAGCATCTCCTTTGATTATTAACCCTAAACCCATAGTTGTAGTGAAGGGATTATGATCATCATTTGATAGGTGTACTACTTTGTCTTCACCAAAAACCATTCTCGGAGTTATATGCCATCCGCTAAATGGATAATAAACCAGTTGAGGGTTATATATTTCGCTCACCCATTTCAGAAAAGGAGCGACGATTTGTTTCTCTCTGAAATTGGATGTACTAATTCTGCTCCTCAGTCTTGCAAGTGACATTTCTTCTGCATACTTGTCGTCAGCTATGCATATAAGATAATGAGCATTTGTAATATCTACTATGTGTTGTGCGTCAGCATATCCAATACGTATAGGTATACTATTTGCTACTGCCTCTATTGAGCCAAACAACATAGAGCGTATTTTACTATATCTATAGGTTTATTTCTATCTTAGGATCAGACTAAGCAAAGTATAAGACTTTTGAGGTTAAGCTTGTATTGTTATACAATGATAGCCATATGGCAGATAGTGAGAGTCCTGAACTTTCGATAATAATTTTAAATTACAATGTTAAAGAGTTGCTGATTAATTGCCTTGAGTCGGTTTTTCAAAGTAAAGGAAAACTGGACAGATGGCAAATAATTGTAGTAGATAATGCTTCAAGTGATGGGTCTGTTGAAGCTGTAAAAGAAAAATTCCCGCAAGCAGAACTGATTATAAACAAAGAAAACCTCGGCTTTTCCGCAGGTAATAATATCGGAGTTAAATATGCTCAAGCTCCTGTTGTGCTTTTTTTAAACCCCGATACTGTAATTTGCGACCATGCCATCCAGAAATCTTTGGAAGTTTTGCTTTCTAGTCCCGATTATGGGGCTTTAACTTGCAAAGTGGAGCTTCCTGACGGCAGTTTAGATTATTCCTGCCACCGGGGTTTTCCCACTCCATGGAATTCTTTTTGCTATTTTACCGGCCTTGCCAAATTATTTCCCCGCTCCCCTATTTTTTCCGGCTACACCGCTTCATATCTGGATACACAAAAACCTCATGAAATTGACTCTGCCACAGGCGCCTTTTTAATGGTCCGCAAAATTGCCGGAGACCAGATTGGCTGGTGGGACAAAGATTATTTCTGGAACGGTGAGGATATAGAGTTTTGCTTTTGTCTTAAAGAGCGGGGCTGGAAAATTTATTTTTATCCTGAAGTGAAAATTATCCATTATAAAGGTTCATCCGCGAAACTTGAAAAACATAAAACCGTAAGTCATGGAGTTTCTGCCATGAGGATTTTTTACAAAAAGCACTATTATAAAAAGTATCCCCCTATTTTTCGCGATTTTATCCTTTGGGGAATAAAAATTTTAGAACATTGGAGGAAATTATGGATTTAGACTTAACAGTTATTATTTTAAGTTATAACACCAAAGATGTTACTTCCAGATGTCTTAAGAGACTTCAGTCGTCAGTCGTCAGCTGTCAGACAAAATTTAAAAATAAAATCACTACATTTGTAGTTGATAACGGATCAATAGACGGATCTGCACAGATGATTAAAACAGATTACCCGTGGGTTAAACTAATCGAATCAAAAGAAAATACGGGATTTTCCAAAGGTAATAACATTGTTATGAGAAAGGCCAAAACTTCTTTTGTTTTACTTCTTAATTCAGACGTCTACTTGGAAGAGGAAAGTCTTTATAAGGCAATTGCATATTTTCGGGTTAATTTAAATTGTGATGTGATGGGAGCCAGATTAAATTATCCTGATGGTCGCTTGCAGTCAAGCTCCGGCAACCTGCCCAATCCCCTAAATATAATTTTTTGGATTTTAGGTTTAGGGGGGTTTCATCCAAAAGGTAAGAATTATTTTTCCAAGGCTCATCAGGTTGGCTGGGTAATGGGGGCATTTTTAATGTTAAAGAAAAAGGTTTTTGATAGTACCGGAGGCTTTGATGAAAATATATTTATGCATATGGAAGAAGTTGAATGGTGTAAAAGGATCAAAAACAAAGGCTTTAAAATCTGGTATGTGCCGCAAGTTGAAGTTGTGCATCTTCACGGTGCGTCAACCAATCTTGATTTGACTTCAAGTTTTGCCAATGAACTAAAAGGCATAAAATATTATGTTAAAAAACATTACCCTTTTTCTTATTTGCCGGTTAAATTTTTTCTGCTTGTCGGACTTGTACTTCGAGCGGTTGCGTTTTGGATGCTTAAAAACCCCAAAAGAGCAAAAGTTTACTGGGAAGGACTAGGTGTGGTATGAAAATTGCAATAATTACCATTAATTATAACGGTAAAAAAGATACTTTTGAATTTCTTGCTTCGCTTTCTAAACTACGAACTGTGAACTGTGAACAACACGCCCCTCCTTTGGAGGTGAAAACTATTATAGTTGACAATGCTTCATCCGATGGCAGTGTGAGTGAGATAAAAAATAAATTTCCTGATGTAGATATCCTGCAAACCGGGGCAAATCTGGGATTTGCAGGAGGTTATAACAAAGGCTTGGAATATGCAAAGATCTGGGGAGCAGATTTTTATTTGCTTATAAATAATGATTGTTTGATAAAAGAGGAGAATTTAATTTCGAAGCTTTTAGAAACTTTTGAAAAAGACCCGAAAATCGGTCTTATCTCTCCGAAAATTTATTTTGCTCCAGGTTTTGAATTTCACAAGGAAAGATACAGCAAAAATGATTCGGGAAAAATCATCTGGTATGGGGGTGGTCAGTTTGACTGGGATAACATTGGTTCAAAACACCGTGGCATAGATGAAATTGACAAAGGTCAATTTGATGAGGTTGCGGAAACAGGTATTTTTTCAGGAGCCTGCGTTTTAATTAAGAAAGAAGTATTAGAAAAATCGGGTCCGCCGGCCGGCGGATTTGATGCAAAATATTTTTTGTATTTTGAAGACAGCGACCTTATGAAAAGGGTCAAAGATAAGGGATTTAAAATTTACTATAACGGACAAACTTCAATTTATCATAAAGTTTCCCGGTCAACAGGAATCGGATCCGAAATTACCGATTATTATCATACGCGCAACAGATTAATTTTTGGTATGCAATATGCAAAGTCCCGGACTAAATTTGCTCTGCTTAGGGAAGCTGTAAAACTTTTTATTTTCGGAAGGCGTGCCCAAAGAAAAGGGGTTTTGGATTATTATCTTGGGATTATAGGCGGAATTGATGAAATTAGTAAACCTGAATATCCTATTAAATTATCGATTGGAATAGTAAATTATAATACTGCCAATTTAACCAGAAAACTTTTGCAAAGTATTCCAAAAGCATCTGATATTGAAATAATTGTTTTGGATAACGGCAATCTTGATTCATGCAAAGATTGGATTAAAGATTTTCCGGTTAAATATTTGCAAAATAATGAAAATGAAGGTTTTTCCAAAGGCTATAACAAGACCATAAAATATGCTTTAGGTGAATATTATTTGATGTTAAATTCAGATATTGAAGTTTTACCCGGCAGTTTAAAGGAATTGGTGAAAATAGAAGACGAGTTAAAAGGAGAAACTGTTTTGGGCGGGAAACTGCTGTTTCCGGATAAAAGCGACCAGGATTCGGTATTTCATTTGCCTACTATCCGGGGTGCTTTTAAAGAATATTTCTTAGCCCAAAAAGGTTCTTACTTTATGTATTTGCCCAAAGGCGAAAAGCCGGTAAAAGTAGAAGGCATGGTAATGGCTTGCCTTTTAATCCCTAAAAAAATTCTAAATAAAGCAGGACTTTTGGATGAGGGGACTTTTATTTTCTTTGAAGATATTGAATATTCCAGAAGACTGAAAGAGTTTAATATATCGGTTTATTTTGTGCCCGGTGCAAAATTTATCCATCATCATGGTTCATCAACCAAAAAAGTAGGTTGGGAAAAATCCTATGCTCTTTTACAAAAAGCCTCAAAGCATTACCACGGAAAGATTTATTATTACTTATTAACTCTGGTGTTGAAACTGGGTCAGAAACTGGGCCGCGTCAAAACCCCTACTTGCAGATGGGTAAAAGATTAGCATAAACATAAAGTAGATTTTTTGGTATAATCTTTAAGTTTCCGGAGGTGGCAGAGTGGCCAATCGCAACAGACTGTAAATCTGTCGGGTTTTCCCTACGGAGGTTCGAATCCTCCCCTCCGGACAGAGACTTCTGCTATAATCTCTACATATGGCCATGGGTTCTTGGAAAGCAAGGCAGGAAAATAAAAAGGTCTGGCGGTTTAAATTTTTATCAAAACTCTCTACTTTAATGCTTATTTCTGTGGTGGGTTTTCTGCTTTTGATTTTTGGCGCTGTCATCTTCTTCGCCACCCAGATCCCCAACACTTCCGATTTATCAAGCAGATCTGTTGCCCAGGCCACTAAAATCTACGACCGAAACGGCGAACTGCTTTATGACATCTACCAGAACCAAAACAGGACTCCTGTTAAACTTGCGGAAATTCCCGACTTTGTTAAACAGGCCACCATTGCCATTGAGGATAAGGATTTTTACAAACATCAGGGCTTTTCAATTATGGGAATCACCCGTTCGGTTTTTGAACTTGCTGTTCATCGCCGGGTGGAAGGTGGCTCCACTTTGACCCAGCAGCTGGTTAAAAATGCTTTGCTCTCTCCGGAAAGAAGTGTAATCAGGAAAATTAAGGAATTCATCCTTGCAGTTCAAGTCGAAAGGGCTTACTCAAAGGATCAGATTTTAGAAATGTATCTCAATGAAATTCCTTATGGCGGTACGGCTTACGGGATAGAGGCTGCGGCAAATTTATATTTTGGCAAATCAGCAAAAGAGCTTGATTTATCGGAAGCTGCACTACTTGCTGGATTACCACAGCGTCCCTCCGTTTACTCGCCATACGGCACTAGACCCGAGCTGTCCCGGACAAGACAAAAAGAAGTCTTGAGAAGAATGGTGGAAGACGGCTATATTACGCCCGAGCAGAGTAAAAAGGCGGCTGATGAACGGTTGACTTATCGTACCGAACAGAATGAGCAAGGCTTCAAAGCCCCCCATTTTGTCCTCTATGTCAAGGAAAAACTGATTGAGCAGTTTGGAGACAGGATGGTGGAAGGTGGAGGTCTTAGGGTTACTACCACCCTTGATTATGAGTTGCAAAAAGAGTCCGAAGAGATTCTTCAAAAAGAGATTGAAAATCTTACATCTGCCAAAGTTGGGAACGGAGCGGTAGTGGTTCTGGATCCCAAGACGGGCCAGATTTTGGCTATGGTTGGGAGCAAAGATTATTTTGGCGATTCTTTGCCGGAAGGTTGTATTGAGGGGGAAACATGTACTTTTGAGCCTAATGTAAACGTAGCAACAAGGCCCCGCCAGCCGGGTTCTGCCACCAAGCCAATTGCCTATTCAAAGGCTTTGGAAAAAGGTTATACCGCTAACCAGGTTTATATGGATGTTAAAACCGAATTCCCTGGAGGCGATATGCCTACTTATATTCCTGTCAATTACGACGGTCAATATCATGGTGTAGTTCAGATGCGTTATACCTTGGGTAATTCCTACAACATTCCGGCTGTTAAAAATCTGGCTATGGTTGGGGTAAAAGATGTCATGGAGCTGGGCTATAGAATGGGTCTTTCCACCTGGGAGCCTTCGGAAGAAAATATCAACTCGGTAGGTTTGAGTTTGGTTCTGGGAGGAAAAGAAGTCAGGCTTCTGGATTTGACATCAGCTTTTGCAGTTTTTGCCAACCAAGGCAGACAGTTTGATCCGGTTTCTATTTTAAAGATAGCTGACAGTAAAGGCAAAACCCTGTTTGAGTTTCACGAGTCTGAAGGAAGAAAAGTGCTGGATCCGGGAATAGCCTTTATAATTTCCGATATCATTTCTGACAATGGGGCAAGAACCGCCGCTTTCGGCTCAAATTCGGTTTTAAATGTGCCGGGTAAGACAGTGGCCGTCAAAACAGGAACTACGGATGAAAAAAGGGATAATTGGACTGTTGGGTACAGCCCTTCTATAGCGGTGGGGGTTTGGGTAGGTAATAATAACAATGCGGTTATGAGTTCGACAGTTGCCTCCGGCGTGACAGGTGCTTCTCCTATCTGGAATAAAATCATGAGGGTTGCTCTTAAAGACAAAGAGAACGAATCGTTTGAAAGACCTTCTAATGTAATTCAGGTAGATGTAGACGGTTTTATGACTGGAAAGCCTTATGGGGGATCTCCAACAAGAAAAGAGTATTTTATATCAGGTACCGAACCGAAGAATGAATCAGGGGCTTACCAGAGGCAAAAGGTTTGCAAAAGCAATACCCACAGGTTAGCAAATGATGATGAAGACAATGAGGAAAAAGATGTGGTGGTTTTGCAGGAAAATGACCCGACCGGGGCGGATAAATGGCAAAAAGGTATTGATGAATGGGTTCTTACCGCGGCTGACCCCAGGTTGGTTGGGGCAACAAGGGGGTGTTCCGGGGTACCCGGTTTTACGGCCGGTACAGGCGGGATTATAGGAATTGTCAATGTAGGCAATGGTGCGAATGTGCCAAGGGTGTTTGATGTTTTAGCCAAAGCAAATTCTCCTGCAGGGGTTAAAAAAATTACCTGGTTAATAGACGGCGGACAAAAATCTACCCAGACCAGCGAGCCATATGCGCTTCATGTAGAGTTTCCTCAAGGCGATAAAGGTTCGCATACGATTACTGTTACTTTGGAAGACAATAACGGAGCAAGTTTTTCTTCTTCAATTGGGGTTACGGTTGCCCTTTAGGATATGATTTGTTTGCTTCGATGGTTGTTTTCCATTTATTCTTTGATGAGGGAATTTTCTACCTTGTTCAACTTGCTTTTGTAATCTGCGTCGTGGATCTAGGGGGCATATTTCTTTATTCATGGCGTAAATTATAACATTCCTATTTCCCAAAATGATATAATTTAAGCAAATAGCATGAGTGAAACACCGGAAAAGAAAAAATCCGATTTGAATGACCAAAAGGGATTACTTGGAAAAAGAGAATTTGGAGTCTCGCAAAGGGGTTCACTCTATCCTGGATCAAATCTATGCCAGCTTTCTAACATTGGACTTGCTGCTGGCTTGAGACCCCGTCATCATAGAAGAAGATCTTAATTATTTAATTCTATTTCCAAAACAGCCACACGTGCTTCGATTCCAAATTTATTTATATATCTTGGATGGATTTCAGCCATACCATCTGTGCGTCTTACGGGATGAGAATATTCTTTTTCAATTTCAGCATTAGGTTTTAATTTCAAATTTTTGGCAATTTGGTTAAGTTCTTGTATAGGATTATCAGTGCCGTTAGATAAAGCAATTGACAAATGATAAGTTTCTTTTGGCAAGTCCCCTACTTTTGGCAGGTAAACTTTTCCTATTTCAAAAATAGCAACATCTTTTATTCCATTTCTTATATTTTTGGCTACAGCTTCCAATAAATTAGGCCAAAGGTTGTTCCTCATATATTCTGTTTCAGAAGAAATAGGATTTGCTATCTTAATTAAAGCGTCAAGGGGTAAGCGTAAAGCGGAAAGTATTTTAGTTGAATAGAAAGAATATGTCTGGACTTCAGTTAAACCAATATCTGCAAGTTTCTTTTTAAGGCTGTATAGATTTTTCTGTACAGTTTGGTCTAGTTTGGGTGGTACCTTATTGCTTAATTCTTTTGGCTTTATTCTTTCATACCCATACATCCTGGCTATTTCCTCTATTAAATCTTCCTCAATATTAATATCCAGCCTGAAATATGGTACTGTTACTTCCCATGAAGAATTGATTGTAAAACTAAGTTTTTTAAGAGAGGATTCTGCTGCTTCCGATGGGATTTCTATACCAATCAAAGAATTTATTTTTTCCTGGGATAATTTTATGGTTTTAATTTCATCTTTGAGATTTCCCACAAGCTTAATTGCGGTTACTTTTCCGCCCAAATCCTGGTACATTTTTATGGCAGCAGAAGACGCTTGGAGTAAATTTGTTTTGGTTAAGCCATGCTGGAATCTCTTGCTTGCCTCTGAATAAAGCCCATGCCTTTTAGAGGTTTTTCTGTTTGAAATAGGATTAAATATGGCCGCCTCCAGAAGAATACTTTGAGTATTTTCTGTTACTTCGGAATCTTTTCCTCCCATTACTCCTGCAACAGCAATAGGTCCTGCATCGTCCGTGATTAAAAGATCTTTTTCATCCAAATTCCTGTCTTTCCCGTCCAGTGTAATAATTTTTTCACCCTTTTTGGCAACTCGCACTTTGACGTCTCCCTTTATTTTTTGTTGATCAAATGCGTGTAAAGGCTGACCGTATTCAATCATTATAAGATTGGTTATATCAGCAATATTATTGACTGATCTTATTCCGCTGTCTTTTAATTTTTTAGCCCATTCTTCCGGTGAAGGTTTAACACTTAATCCTTCGATTTTGGCTAAACAATAAACCGGACAAAGATTTTCATCCTCGATTTCAACTGGGGTTTCAGGTAAATCATAATCCGGAAGGTTTTCAGCCGAAAATAAAAGCTTGGAGTCGGTTACAGCAGCTACTTCCCGTGCTACTCCCCGCATGGAGAGTAAATCTCCCCGGTTATAAGTCAAATCCAGTTCCAGACAGTCTCGTGTTTGTTCCTTAATACCTATGGAATAAATTGACAATTTACTGGATAGTTCTGTCGATGATATATCAAAATTAACTAATTCTTTGAGCCAGGATAAAGAAACTTTCATAATATTAAAACTTCTGCAGGAATTTTAAATCTCCCTCCAAAAGATATCTAATATCATCAAATTTGTGTTTTAACATCAAAATCCTATCTGGTCCAAAACCCCATGCCAGGCCGCTATATTTTTTGGGGTCAAGTTTTGTAAATTTAAAAACATTCGGATGTATCATGCCCGCTCCGGCTATTTCAAACCAGCCTGTTCCCGAACAAATTTTGCAGCCTTTGCCGTGACAAAATACACAAAGTGAATCAATGCCGACACCGGGTTCAACAAAAGGGTAATATTTAGGTCGAAATCTTGATTTTGCCTCTTTTCCCAAAATAGCTTTAAGTAAATAGTCTGATAAATATTTTAGATTTGCCATGGTAATATTTTCCCCCACAACCGCAATCTCAAATTGATTAAAGGTGTGGGAGTGTCTTGCATCAACAGCTTCATATCTGAAACAACGGTCAAAACTCATGGCGCGAATAGGGGTTTGCCCTTTTTCCATTAGCCTTGGCCAAAAGTTTGAAGTATGGGTGCGGAGTGCCATCTGGCCCGGTTCTACAGCCAGATTGGAAGTATCAATGTAAAGAGTATCCCACAAATCCCTGGAGGGATGGTCTTTAGGGACATTCAAATATTCAAAGTTGTATTTATCCCATTCGACATGGGGTGCGTCAAATTGAGAAAAACCTAAACTCTCAAATAAATCAATTATTTCTTTTTTAAATTGGGTGGCCAAGTGCAAATGGCCTTGCTTTTTTATGGTCTTGGTTTGAGTTAAATCAAGCTTTTCATTTTCCAGTTTTCTGTAAGATTCCTCACGGATTTCTTGTCTTCTTTTATCAATTTCCTGCTCCAGCTCTTTTTTCGTTGCAATAAACAAAGGGGTAATAATTTTTAAATCTTCTTTGGGAATTTTGGGAAACTCTTTGGGAATTTGCGTAATTTGCCCGGTTTTTCCAAAAAGCGCTAAAAAAATAGTGTCCAAATCTGTTAAACTTTTCGCTTTGCCAATTTTTTCTAAGTATTCTTTTTTAATCTGTGAAATTTTATCCCGCATGAGCTTCATTCTAGCACATTATTTAACTTCGGAGATGAGTTTTTTGAAGGATTCAATATCGTGGGCTGCCATTTCTGCCAGCATTTTTCTGTCCAGTAATATTTTTTTAGCTTTGAGTGATGCCATAAATTTGGAGTAAGACAGACCTTCATTTTTTAAGGCAATTCCCATTTGGGTAATCCAAAGCCTTCTCATATCGCGTTTTCTTCTTTTACGTCCTGCAAAAGCATAGGCCCCTGCATGCAAAAGTGAAGATTTCGCTTGCCTTATGAGCTTACTTCTGCCGCCTTTATGACCTTTTGTAAGCTTTAATACTTTTTTATGTTTTTGATGCGATGTAACGCCTCTTTTAACTCTTGCCATATTATAATCCTACTATTTTATAGCCCAATTACTCTTCTTAATCTTCTTGTTTCGCCTTTGAAAAATTCACTGGTTTTCTTTTGCCTGTTTAGGGCGCTTTTGCTTTTTTTTCTTTTCAGATGTCCTGAACCAAGCTGGTGCTTACGCAAAATCTTACCCGTGGAGGTAATCTTGATTCTTTTAAAGACTGACTTTTTGGTTTTTTGCTTCGACATTTTTTACTCCTTTGCTTCCTGTAACTATCATAGACAATTTTCTACCTTCAAATTTAGGCTCCCTTTCCACCGCAACTTTATTACCTAATCGGTTTATAGTCTCTTGTAAAACCCTGTGGCCTATTTCCGGATGGGCCATTTCCCTGCCCTTAAACTTGATTGTTAATTTAACTTTATACCCTTCTTTTAAAAATTCCTCTGTCCTTGAAAGCCTGACTTGCAGGTCATGTTCTGCTATCCGAGGAGAGAGCCATAATTCTTTCAATCCTCCCTCGGATGAACCCTTTTTTGCCGCTCTTTCCCTTTTATTCTCTTCATATCTGAATTTTTGAAAGTCGACAATTTTGGCAACAGGCGGGTCGGCATTCGGAGCAATTTCAATAAGATCCAAATTCTGCTCTTTGGCCTTTGCTAAAGCTTCATCTCTGGTTAAAATTCCCAGGCTTTCCCCTTTGGAATCCAGAACTCTCAAGCTTGGGGCTTGGATATGCTCATTTAAACGGTAGAACTTAGCCAGTTAACGAGCCTCCATCATATTTGTTAGATAATAACATAAATTAGACTTTGGATTCAATGGTTGATTTTAAACTTTTCAAAAAATCTTCAAGGGACACAGTACCCAGGTCTTTGCCTGACCTTTCTCTGATTGCAACTTTATTCTCTTTTTCTTCCCTGTCTCCCACTATGATCATATAAGGAATTTTTTGGGTCTGTGCATCGCGGATTTTCGCCTGCATGGTTTCGGCCCGATTGTCAACTTCAACCCTGATTTCCGAGGACTTTAACTGCTCGAGTACTTTTTGTGCATATTTTTGGTGCCGATCGGCAATGGGTATAATCTGTACCTGTATTGGCGAAAGCCAAGTTGAAAAAGCACCCTGGAAATGTTCGGTTAAAATAGCAATAAATCTTTCGAAAGAACCAAAAATTGCCCTGTGGATCATAACAGGTTTTTGCGGCTGTCCTTTTTCATCTATATATTTAAGGTCGAATGCTTGGGGCATATGGAAATCAAGCTGTACTGTAGCTAGCTGCCAGTCGCGGCCTTGGGCATCTTTGATATGCATGTCGATTTTGGGACCGTAAAATGCTCCTTCGCCTTCCTTTAATTTATATTCAAGCTTTTTTGATTCTAATGCTTCTTTTAGGTCTTTTTCTGCTTTTGTCCAATTTTCAACAGTTCCTGCAAAATTTTCCGGCCTGGTTGCAAAGTAGAATTGATATTCAAATCCAAAGCTTTTGTAAAATTCTATCATAGTATCGAGGATTTTTATTACTTCTTCCAAAATCTGGTCCTCTCTGACAAAAAGATGCGCATCATCCATGGTAATCTGGCGAACGCGCAAGAGACCGTTTACTTCCCCCGATTTTTCCCTTCTATGAAGTCTCCCGAGTTCTGATAAACGCAGCGGTAGTTCCCTATAACTTCTTGGTCTGAAGTTGTAAATGATGGTTGATTCCGGACAATTCATTGGTTTTAGAGTGTATCTCACAGGTTTTGTGTCATCTTCTTCCTCCGAAAGCACCAGGTTATACATGTTATGTTCGCCAAATTTTTCAAAGTGGCCCGATTGTTTAAAGATTTCGCTCTTGACCATTATAGGAGTAGAAGTCTCCTGGTATCCCGCATCAAGGGTTAATTTGCGGATATATTTTTCCAGCTCCTTAAAAATTACAATGCCCTTTGGCAACCAGAATGGGGCGCCGGGAGCGATATCGTGGCTAAAGAATAGTTCAAGTTCCTGTCCTATTTGTTTATGATCTTTTAATTTATTTTTGTCCATAATCGTATATTACTCGTAGCTTGTGGGTTGTGTAAAGAGGTGATAAAATTTGAAGCAGTTCGGGCAGTTAGCTCAGCTGGTAGAGCGCATTCTTGACGTGAATGAGGTCACAGGTTCGATCCCTGTACTGCCCACAAGAAGGGTTAACCTACGGCTAAAGCAGACAGATTGGCTGTTCCTTTACCCTGGCTTCCAGCTCCGCCTTCAAAAGCTGCTTCCAAAGCATTTGGCTGTTTGGCAGGAGAAGGGATAGAAGCTTCTTTTTGCTGCTTCTCACCCTTCTTTTGTTCTTCAATGAGTTTTTTCCGAAGTTCTGCCCGCTGATAGATACTTCGGTCTTTATAACTTAATTGGTAGTGCAGCAACCTGTTTTTTTGCTCAGTCGGTAAATTAGTAGCAATACCATTCAACTCTTCTTCAAAAAGTAACCTATCCTTTGCTTTTTGAGCCCTATCCATATCTTCCTTCAAAGCTTGGAAGAATGCTTTTCTTCTCTCTGTATCTGCTTTTTGTTTTTGGGATTGTTCGGCAGCGGCCTTGTTGAATTCAATTGTTCCTTTTGATGGAAATTTCTCTGCCCCATTTGTTTCACTTCCTGTTATATCTTTGCCTAAACTGAAAATAGCTTCAAAAACTCCACCTGCAGTTTGGGTAACTTGAGATATGGTTGAGGTTTCTCTCTCAAAATAAGCCTCATCAAAAGAGCCCGGAATCACACCGAAGATATTTCTTGGATCAAGTCTTTTACTCTTTGTATTACCAGAGGTGTTCATACCAGCTAATTTTACACCATTTTAGCTATTTTTGCTGAGTTTCACCTATAGCTGCGGAAACTCTTCGTCTACTAACATTGAGTGGTTGATTTATAATTCCCTGATTTATAACTGTCATTAGATCGTTTGTCGGAACGGTTGTTAATTGTCTTCTTTTAGGTTGATGAAAATCGTCTATTACTCCGCTCGTAATATGACCAGAAGGACCTGTTTCTGTGCTGCTCATATTTAGGTTGTAATTCTACTACTTTGTGGATATATGTCAATCCTTCGACTTTGCTCAGGACAAGTTTGCTGGTAAAATATCTCTATGCGGATGTGGCGGAATGGCAGACGCGATAGGTTTAGGACCTATTGCCCGTAAGGGTGTGGAGGTTCGACTCCTCTCATCCGCACTTTAATTTTTTGAAAACTTGACGGCGGGCCTGAAGTTCCAAAGTATCATTCAAGGGTTTTAAATCAACTTTTTTACCATACTTTACTTCTAAAGCTTTTTTGAGTAACCAATCAGCCAGCTTTGGGTTTTTTGGCAGTAGGCTGCCATGCATGTAGCAGCCTATGGCATTTTTATAAATACAGCCTTCTGTTTGATCTTTACCATTATTCCCAAAGCCTTTGATAACCATTCCCAAAGGTAGACCTTTTCTTAAATAAGTTTTTCCCGAGTGGTTTTCAAAACCTGCCAACCTTCCAAACATAGACTCAATAACAATATTGCCGATCATCCTGTCGCGACTTGCCAAAGTATATGCCGGGAATAATCCTATGCCTGGAAGTTTGGGTCCTTTATGTAGGTTGTAAAAATCTCCCAATAATTGGTATCCTCCACAAATTGCGAGTAATGGCACTCCTCTTGCTATCTCTTTTTTTATTACTTTTCCCTTCCCGCTTTCCCCCATGTCTTTTGCTACTAGTTCTTGTATCTGATCCTGTCCTCCACCAAAAAAGAAAATATCAACATCACCCTTTTTAAGCTTATCTCCGGCAGAAATATTTTTAACTTTAACTCCTATCCCCCGCCACTCGGCTCGTTTTTTCAAAGCAATAATGTTGCCGGTATCTCCGTAAATATTCATCAAATCCCCATATAAATACCCTATGATTAATTTCATAATAGTCATCAGATGTCAGTCGTCAGTCATCAGACTTTTGCAACTGTCTGAAAGCTGAAAGCTGAAGACTGATAGCTAATTTTCCTCCTCCCAATATTGTTTTTTAAGACCGGATTTAGTAAGGATTGATTGCAGTTCCAACATGGCAGTATAGGTCGGCAGGATAAATAGACGGCCTTTTAGGCCTACTCTTGCCTGTTTAAAAGCTTTTTCCAGATCGGGTTCCACAATGATCTGTTTAGGGTTAAATTCTGCATATTTAAGTCTTACTGCAAGATCATAAGCTCGACTGCCTGATACAAAAACTCTGCACTTTGCACTCTGCACTCTGCACTTTTCAAATTCCCCGTCCCAGATCCATGATACGTCTGTCCCGTCTGCGATATTGTCATTTAAAGCCAAAAGCAGTCTGTCTTCGGGTTTAATATTTGGGGCTAAAGTTTCAAAGACCTGAATAGCCCCTGCAGGATTTTTAATCAGGAAGATGTATCCAAAAGGTAATTTTTCCACCCTACCAAAAGCAGGTGAGAAGGTTTTCAACGCATTGGAGAGCCGGCAGACTGGTAGATTCAGATGAGTAGCACAGGCAAGAGCTGCTAAAGCATCATAAATATGGTAAATGCCTGGAACTGGAAGACGGATAACGGAAGATTGGCGATTGAAAGATAAAGAAAAAGAAGATCCATTTAAGCCGTTTAACTTGACATTTTTAGCTTCAAAATCTAAATCCCCTTTTTCTTTTAGATGTCCAATAGATTCACCAAGGATTTTATAATCCTTAACCCCGAATTTTTGCACTTTTCCTTTAAAGCAAGAAGCAAGTTTTAAAATATTGGCATCATCTCCGTTGATTAAAACTTGAGTTTTAGTAGGGATATTTTTTAATGTTTGGCACCAGTGTTTTACCACGGTATCTATCTCACCATAGCGGTCCAGCTGGTCGCGGAAAACATTAAGAAAAACTATTATATCCGGGTTAAGTTTTGGGGCAACAGCATTAAAAGCTGCCTCATCCAATTCCCAAATCCCTAAGTCTAGGGTATAGGGTCTAGGGTTTAGGGTATAGTGGGAAATTAATGTAGACGCTATGCCGCGTTCCAAATTTGAACCGGTATGATTTCTGATTACTTTTAAACCATTTGCTTTAGTAAAATGGGCAAGCATCCTGGCTGTAGTGGTTTTACCATTTGTGCCGGTTATTATTATATTTTTTGGAATTCTCTGGCTCAATTTTGCCACAAGCCCAGGGTCGATTTTTAATGCAAAAAGTCCTGGTGCGGCAGATCCCCCGCCAAACCTAAAAAGTTTTGTTAAGTACGAAACTGCTCTACCCAGCAAAATTGCCGCTAAAGTACGCATGGGAGAATTATACATTATCTAAAGGCTGGTTGGCTTGAAATGGCGGCTATTTTTGGAGTGAAACCCATGGCATCGGCTTGTTTGTTTTTGGTTTCGAAAGTAATGGCAAATTTTTCCAAATCATTCATGAAATAAGTAACTTTATAGCCCCAATGAGGGGAAGCGGCATAAGATCTGTTTATGGAATAAGGGTCATTTAAGCCTTTGTTTAGATAATTTTCCCGGAGGCCTTTGGCAACAGTAAAAATAGCTTCTCTCCATGATTTAAAATAAATTGCTTGTGTTCCGTAGACACCCCAGCCCCATCCGTTATATCCGCCGGGAATATGTTTTCCGAATGTTGATTCAACACCTGCAATGGAAGGTAAAAGTTTCCAATCCAGATTATACTCGTTTGCCGCATCAATAAAATCCTGGGCATGATACTGCAAGGGAGAATTATATTTAGATAAATATTCGGCCAGGATTTTTGCTTGATTATCCATTTGTTTTGCTTCTATTTGTTCCTCGTTTGGATTTTTTTCCATTCCTTGCTCCGCCTTCACGCTTATGCGGGGTATGATTAAAGGAAAGATTAACAATAGCAATACAAAGACTTTTATTTTCATAGACTTTAAAAAACCCTGTACCAGACGGTAACAGGGTTTAAGTCCGATAGTATATCAGAAATGGGGTTAAAAGTCAAACCACAAGCATGTAAACTGCTTGTGGCAAGTTATTGCAGTTCTTCCATGAAAGCAACAACACCTTTAGCCCAGGCTCCATCCTTGGCTAAAGAAGGAGGGGTGTATTTAGCCATTATCTGGTATGGGTTTTCCAGTCCCTGGTTTAAGTAATCCTCCCTTAAAGCCTTACCCACTCTTTCAATGGCTTCTTCCCATGAGTTAAACTTTATTACCAAACTACCATAGATTCCGTAACCGAAAGGGTTAAAAGAATTATTTACAACTTTTTTGCCTCCATTTGATTCCTGCATGGAGATGGCCGGTAAAAGTTTGTAGTCCAAACGGTACTTATCGGCAACTGCAACGAAAGTATTGCCATAGACAGCCAGTGGAGATTTATAGTCGGTGAAGAAGTTTTCGATGATTTTAGCCCTAGCGTCAACGTGTCTTACATAGTCCGTGATAACGGTTTCAGATTTAGGGACGGCGGCATACAATTTGAAGTTTTGGTTATAGGGATTAACTTGCTTGGTAGCTTTTAAATAAAAGCTAAAAAGCAAAGCAAATAGTAGTGCGGTCAGGGAAGCTGCAAACCAGCAACCCGCAAACCATATATTATATTTAGTCATGTCCGTCTGCTCGCATTTGACAGTAACACTAATTTTTGGGATTTGTCAACTCTAAAATGGCTTTTGCCAAAGATTGCGGGTCATGGCGGAAAAGGTGTTCCCTGACATGATAAACGGCCAAGGGTTTTTCTATTATCTTGATATCAGGGACAATTTTTTTACATTCTGCCGTATCTACTTTAACCGGCTGTTGCTTGTCTTTTTTGTAAACTTTTAAGATTTCACTGTCCAGTCCATTGATATTGGCAATCATCACATCTATTCTGTTTTTGTTTCCCAAATAATATCTGAAGTTTTCTAAATAATCCGAAGCCTTAAAATTATCTGTCTCTCCCATTTTGGTCATTAGATTTAAGATTAAAATCACCTTTGCTTTTGATTTCTCGATTGCTTCTCTTATTCCTGTCACCAGCAGATGGGGCAATACACTGGTGTATAAATCACCCATTGAAAAGATGATTTTTTCAGCCTCCGCTATGGCCCGGATGACTTCAGGGTTAGGGTCGGCATTTGTTTCAAAGTAGATCTTGGTGATTTTCTTTTTTGCATCGTAATCATCTCTTCTGCCTCTTAAATCTATATTTGTTTCACCTTCCAGTTCTTCGCCGCCTTCCAGTCTGGCCATTAGATTCAGTTCCGATATGCTGACAGGTAAGACTCTGGCTCTTATCCTAAAAAGTAATCTTTCCGCTTCCACTCCTCTGTCGGCGCCCTTATAAATATGCTCAAGTCTCGCGGCAATTAAATTCCCCAGGCTATGTCCCTTTAATGGCCCGGCAATATCTGTCAAACGGTCATCAAACAGCTTTTGGGCAACCTGTCGTTGTTTGGAATCTTCCATCAAAGCCAAGAGGCATTGGCGGATGTCTCCCGGAGGTAAAATACCAACTTCCGTGCGGAGTCTCCCTGATGATCCGCCGGAATCCCAAGTGCCTACCACCGCGGTAATTAATTGGGGCTGGTTTAACTCAACAAGGCCGCGAAGAAGGGAAAAATGGCCGGTGCCTCCGCCAAAGGTGACTATATTTTGCTGGTACTGATACTTTCCCATTTAAGAAGTTATTATACACTATGTTAAAATATGGCTTGCAAGCCGAAGTGCCATGGCACTGAGCTTGCCGAAGTGGTGGAACGGTAGACACGCAACGTTCAGAACGTTGTGAGAGCAATCTCGTGGAGGTTCAACTCCTCTCTTCGGCACATTTCTTTAGACCCATAATTTGACTAAAATACTAAAATTCTTTATACTTTTTATTATGACTAGGGTTAAAGAGACAGCTGAGGCGGTAAGGGGCACACCCTTAGCAAAACATTCGTCAAATCAAAAAAATGTTAAAACGTCTGTACACGGGCAAAGATTTTTAGATAAAACAATAGGTGATCCTGATAAGCGATTAGTAAATTTGGGGGTATCAGCAAGACCGGAAGAAATGCATAAACTAGTAAATGATCATGGAAATAATATACTACCTTCGGTTCAGGCTACTGTCAGGATGATGCTGGCAAGGGGTGAGTTTCTCCCCCCAACAATGACAGGTTTTTTGAAGAAACACGGTGTCCCTCCATCATCTCTTAAACCCGTAGGTTAAAATACTGAAGATTTAATTCTTTTTTGATTTTGTCGTATAATTGGCAGACATGCCGGGATGGTGAAATGGTATACACGCTACCTTGAGGTGGTAGTGCCCGCAAGGGCGTGGAGGTTCAACTCCTCTTCCCGGCACCATGGGCACTTTAGGAGGGCACTTAGCTCAGTGGTAGAGCGGTCGCTTTACATGCGACATGTCGGGGGTTCAAATCCCTCAGTGCCCACTATGATTTTTGAGGAAGTAGTTAAAAAGAGACAGTCAACAAGAAGTTACCTGCCTAAAAAAGTGCCTGTAGGTTTAATTGCAAAGATGCTGGAAATGGCCAATCTTGCCCCCTCGGCGGGAAATTTGCAGGCCAGAAAAGTGGTGATAGTTAGGGATGAAGAGGTGATAAAAAAAATCAAGGAAGTCACCAGCGGTCTTGGCAGATTTTCAGATAATATTCCCTTGATTTTTGTGGTTTGCGCGGTGCCGGAAGTGTCGGCAGTCAGATATGAGGAGCGAGGCAGGAATCTTTATGCTCTTCAAGATGCCACCATTTTTGCTTCCTATTTGCAGCTGGCTGCCGTGTCTTTGGACCTTGCCAGTTGCTGGGTAGGTTCGTTTAAGGAAAGAAGGGTTTCTGAAATTTGCAACCTGCCGGAAAATTTAATCCCGGTGGCCATGATTCCGGTGGGGTTTTCCAATGAAGAGCCCAGAGAAAAACACAGAAAAAGTTTAGCAGAGTTAATCTTGAAAAGAATTTAATGTTATAATTTCACAATATGTGCGGGATATTTGGATATATTGGGTCGAAAAACGCTTCAGAAGTAATCTTAGGGGGTTTAAAAAGGTTGGAATATAGGGGTTATGATTCTTGGGGTATTGCATTGGGAATTCAGAATGCAGAATTCAGAATGCAGAATTTAGTTTGCGAAAAACACACAGGTGCTATAGGAGATATAAAAACTCTTAATTCTGAACTCTTAACTCTAAATTCTAATATCGGTATTGGTCACACCCGCTGGGCAACCCACGGAGGAATTTCCGAACTTAACGCGCATCCCCATTTTTCCTCAGACAAGAGTTTCTGTTTGGCCCAAAACGGCATTGTGGAAAATTATCAGAAACTTAAAAAAGACCTTGTTAGAAAAGGCTATAAATTTGAGTCAGAAACAGATACGGAAGTTATAGTTAAATTGATTGAAGAAAAATTAAAAGGAGCAAAAGACTTGAAGGAAGCCGTAAGAAAAGCCTTTTTGGAGCTTGAGGGAAGAAATACTATTATTGTTTTAGCAAAGCAAGGAAAGATTATTGCCGCAAGAAACGGTTCTCCCTTGGTTGTGGGTTTAAATGGCAAGGAAGTGTTTTTCTCATCGGACACTCTTTCTTTTGCCCCGCATGTTGACAGGTTTGTTGTTGTGGAAAACGGACAAATGGTATCCTGGGACAACAGACTTGATCTTGCGGATGTAAAATCAGGCAAAAGGTTGCATTACAAAGTTGAAGAAATCAATTTTAAAACCAGCAAAGTAGATAAAGAAGGCTATGACCATTTTATGCTCAAGGAAATCCACGAGAGCCCTTATGTGATAAATCAGGTTTTAAATCAGGATCTTTGTGAGGATTTTATTAAAGCCATAAAAAAGGCAGACGATATTTATACAATCGGTTCTGGCACGGCAGGACTTGCCGCCTCTCAAATCGCCTTTTATCTTAGAGTATTTGGCAAAGTGAGGGCGGAAAGTGTGATCGGGGCTGACATTTATGAATATTATGAACTACTTACACCGGATGATTTGATTATTGCCCCATCGCAATCAGGTGAAACTGCCGATGTTTTGGAGGTTTTGGAAATAGCTAAAAGCAAGGGTTTAAAAATTGCCTCATATGTAAATATGCCGGGTTCAACCATGAACAGAATTTCAGATTTTCAGTTTGAAACCCATGCCGGGCCGGAGATTTGCGTTATGTCTACCAAAGTTTTTACCTCGCAAATTGCCTGGGGGTATTTGCTGGCAAAAGCGGTAAGCGGGAAGGTTGAAGAGGGAAAAGAAAATCTGAAAATTTTATCCGGAGAGATGGATAAATACTTACAAACAGATGCAAACCACCAGACTATCCGGAAATTGGCCAAAATGCTTACTAAATCCAAAGATGTTTTTTTGCTCGGTAAATACCAGAATTTTAATATTGTGGCAGAGGGTATGGTTAAGATTATTGAGGGTTCATATATCCATGCCCATGCTATACCTGCAGGAGACTTAAAGCATTATGCTATTACTTTAATGGAAAAAGACGTACCGGTAGTAGTGGTTTTATCTGAAGATGTAGCCGAAGATGATGTGATAAACGCGGCGAGTCAGGTGAAAGCCAGAGGGGCTACAGTGATCGGCATCTCTCCTAAGCCGCATGCCGGTTTTGATTACTACCTGCCTGTTCCTGATACCGATGAGACTTCTGCAATTATGAATATAATACCCTTACAGCTCCTTGCCTATTATATGGCGGTAGAACTTGGAAATAATGTTGATAAACCCCGCAACATTGCCAAAAGCGTAACAGTTAAGTAAAATACTCTTTAATGCCGAAGTTGCCAATGTGGTCAAGGCGTCCGCCTGAAGAGCGGATTATCGGTGTTCGATTCACCGCTTCGGCACCTATTTTTGCGGCGGTAGTTCAGTGGTAGAATGGTCGCCGCGGCGACAGGTTGCGGGTTATATGTTTTATGTCTATGTGCTACGAAGTCTAAAGAACGGAAGACTGTATACTGGTTCGACAAATAACCTTGAAAGGAGGTTATCTGAACATAATAATGGACAGTCAAAATATACCGGGTATACTGCTCCGTTTAAACTGATATATAAAGAAAAATATGCAACTAAAAGTGAAGCTTATAGAAGAGAAATGTTTTTAAAAACAGGAAAAGGAAGAGAATATTTAGGACGTATTTTATGAGTGCGGCGGTAGTTCAGTGGTAGAATGTCTCGTTGCCAACGAGAAGGTCGCCGGTTCAAATCCGGTCCGCCGCTCCAAGTAGAATGGTCGCCGCGGCGACAGGTCGCGGGTGCGAATCCCGTCCCCCGCTCCACAAAAAATCCGGCCCGAAATGAGCCGGATTTTCAGAATAATAGCTGTCTCCTGTTATTTCTTCCCTCCGGTTACCATCATGTAAGCCTTGTATACTCCCGCCAAACCTACCACTATGTAAACAATCTTTGTCAGGAATGATCCTGCCCCAAGGAGAACCTCAACAAGATTCATATTTAATAATCCAACAAGTCCCCAGTTAAGGGCGCCGATTGCCAAAACCCAACCTACGATTTGTTTTGTGGACATATGTTGATCACCCCCTTCCTAAAAACACTCTGCTTCTATTGTTGGCATAAATTTCACTTTAAGTCAATATAGCTGGTGGGCAAAATTTGGGGTATAATACCTTTTGATTGGGGGTGATGACATTGGATAAGACAATCGGTAAAGTTACCCATTATTATGACAAG
>JAHIUE010000054.1 GCA_018817205.1 Patescibacteria group bacterium
ATTTTTACCTGGTTATTGTTATCTCCAATTCCATCCAGTTTAGTCAGTCATGCTCCTAATGCTACCAGGGCAGTCTTTATGATGGGAAGTATAAATCTTCTTGCAGCACTAGGAGCAGGCAAAATAATTAATTGGTTTGGAGGAAAGATTAGAGTTTTTATTATAGTAATCATCTTAGTTCTGCTCAGCATACAAGTCTATCCTTATCTTCGATATTACTTTGAAGGTTATCCAAAAAAAGATGCCATCGATTGGCAATACGGAATGAAACAGATAGTAGAGTTTGTTAGAACTCATCCCGAATATACTCAGGTCTATATGACCGATATCCGCTCCCAGCCGTATATATTCTTCTTATTTTATTTGCAGACACCCTTACCTGATTATCTGAATACGGTAGTTTATAATAGAGGCGAGAATAAGAGTTATAGTACCGTAGCATACTTTGATAAATATTTTTTTGGCGGATGGGATCCGATTGAAAGCATACCTTCCGAAGGGGTATTATATGTTCTTAGTCCCAGCCAGTATGATGGCTTGAGAAGAAAATCTGATTTTAGTGTAAAAAGTGTGATTCATTATCCGGATCAGGGAGACGCTTTTTATCTAGTTAGTGCAAAATAATGCAAAAGATATCAGTAGTGTTAGCAGTTTTTAACGAGGAAGAGAATTTAAAAAACTGTCTTGGGTCAGTTAAAGACCTTGCGTGGGAAATTGTAATTGTGGATGGAGGATCTACTGACAAAACTGCGGATATTGCTAAAGAGTTTAGTGCAAGAATTATTCAAACAAATAATCCTCCTAATTTTCATATTAACAAAAATATTGCAATAGATGAAAGCCGCGGTGACTGGGTTTTGCAACTTGATGCAGACGAACAAGTAACCTCGAAACTTTCTCAGGAAATTAGAAGGGTAATCAACTCTCAATCAGGTAACAATGGATACTGGATTCCCCGTAAGAACTTTTTCTTAGGAAGATTTTTAACAAAAGGGGGACAATACCCCGATTATACTCTTCGTCTTTATAGACGAGGAAAAGGTAGACTTCCCATGAAAGATGTTCATGAACAGGCAGAGGTTGAAGGTAAGGTTGGCTATCTAGAAAATGATCTTTTGCATTTTAGAGATAAGAATTTTTCAATATATCTGGATCGTTTTAACAGATATACGGATTTATTAGCATCTCAACTGAAAGAAGCCGGCGTAAGAAACGGTATTTTTTCTTTCATAGATTTTTTTTTAATAAAACCTTTATTCTGGTTTGCTAAAGCTTATCTTCGACATAAGGGCTATGTTGATGGTTTTCCAGGTTTCGTTTTCGCATTATTTTCATCATTAAGATTCTCTGTGGCTTATATCAAACTGATTATCAGATATGAAAATCGCGATTAATAATTTACCGTTAAAGAGTGATCATAAGCTTCGAGGTATAGGCTACTATACCAGTCACTTGATCGAATTTTTGAGGAAGGATTCTTCAATAAACTTACAAGAATTTACTAACCTACCGGAAATTAAAAAGGTTGATGTAGTTCACTATCCTTGGTTTGATTTATATTTTCATACCCTGCCTGCAAGAAGAAAATTTCCTACAGTTGTTACCATCCATGACGTAATGCCGCTTATCTTCTCCAAAGATTACCCGGTAGGCTTGAAGGGTAAAATTAATTTTATACTGCAGAAAATAGCATTGGGGAGTTGTAAAAAGGTTATCACGGATTCTAATATTTCCAAAAAAGATATTGTTAAGTATTTAAAAGTTGATGATGAAAAGGTAGCAGTGATTCCTTTGGCAGCAGATCCGGAATTTCGAGTCTTAAACAATGATACGGAGCTGCTCCGCATTAAGAGGAAATACCATCTGCCGGATAAATTTCTACTTTATGTTGGAGATGCCAACTGGGTTAAAAATTTACCTTTCCTGATAGAAGGTTTTCTACAGTTGGTTAAATCTTCTGATTTGGAAAATGTTAGGCTTGTTTTGATAGGTGGCGTATTCTTAAAAGATGTAGAGAGTATTGATCATCCTGAACTGGACAGTCTGAAACGCATGAATAGACTTATTAAGCAATATGGGCTTGATGAATATATAATCAGGCCCGGGCAAATTGAGACTGACGAGCTAGCTGTCTTTTATAATTTGGCAACAATATATGTCCAACCTTCTATTTACGAAGGATTCGGGTTACCGGTCTTGCAGGCTTTTACCTGTGGGACTCCGGTTGTTTCATCCAATTGTGGGAGTTTGCCGGAAATTGGAGGTAACTCTGCTGTCTATTTTGACCCGACTAACCTTAAACAGTTTGTTTCTATACTCAAAGATGTGCTGGAAAATGTTTCGCTTCGAAATAAATTATCAAAATTAGGACTCTCGCAAGCTGCTAAATTTTCCTGGAAAAAAGTCGCAGATGAAACAATATCAATTTATCTTAAAGCTTTACAAAAATGAAAACCCGTATTAATTTACATTCTCCGGTTTTCAAAATTCTGTTGATTTTTTTAACCTGGCGGTTTGCATTAGTAGTTATTTCTTTTTTGGCAATTCATTTTATTCCACTAGGATACAAAGACCGTTTTCTGGGAGGGGGGCTAACTAATTATTCCTTGGCACCTGGATTTTTCGCTTGGGCTAATTTCGACGGCGAACATTATTTGTCTATTGCCATATTTGGGTATAAACATCTGGAGCAGGCTTTTTTCCCGGTCTATCCAATATTAATGTCTTTTTTTTCCAAGCCCGATCCTTATGATTTATTTACCTCATTGGTCAACTCTACTCTTGCTGGACTGATTATTTCCAATGTTTCTTTTGTCCTGGCTTTAATATTCTTATGGGAACTCATCAGAATTGATTTTTCCAAAAAAATTGCTTATCTTACAATAATCCTACTTTTGATTTTCCCCACCTCTTTTTACTTCGGCGCAGTTTACAATGAATCACTATTTTTGCTTCTATCCGTTTTAGTCTTTTATAGTGCCCGAAAAGGTAAATGGTTTGTAGCCGGGGTATTAGGTTTAATAGCATCTGCAACAAGAGTTTTCGGTATTTTACTTTTACCCGCGCTATTAATCGAAATTTGGCAGCAAAAGGCGGATTTTTCAAAAGCATTTTGGGTTTTACTAGTACCCTTTGGACTAGGAGCTTACATGTGGTATTTATATCTAACAATAGGTGACCCGATTGCTTTTTATAATTTACAGAGATTGATAGGCGAACAGCACCAACCAGGTATAACTACATTGCCCCAAGTTTACTTTAGATATATAAAAATGATGGCAACAACCAGCATACAAAATCCAATTTTTCAGACAGTTGTGTTAGAGTTTTTGGTCGGTCTGGCATTTTTTTTGTTACCTATATACGGGTACTTCAAAAAAATTAGATTTTCGTATTTGATTTATGCGATGATAGGATTTGTAGCTCCAACCATTCAAGGGAGTTTTTCATCAACCCCTCGCTATGTGCTTATTTTATTCCCTTCATTTTTGGCTGCAGCAATATTTGTCACTAAACTGCCAAAATTAATTAAGGTAGTTTTTCTGCTTCTATCTTTTTTCGTTCTGATTATAGAAACAGCGCTATACTTACGAGGATATTGGGTAGCATGAAAAAATACATCAAAGAAATAATCACACATCCATTGTTTTCGGGAAGTGCCATTATGATCATTGGTTCAAATAGCGTCAGCTTTATCAATTATTTATACCACTTTGTTATGGGAAGAATGCTTGGACCTGTCGGATACGGGGAATTGGCATCGCTTATTGCGTTAATCGGTCTTGTGGGAATAATTCCGGGATCGGTGAGTCTTGTGATTATTAAACAAGTGTCCTCTATTAAAAACAAGCTGGAGATAGATAATTTGGTGGGATGGCTTAAAGCAAAAATATTTTTAGCGTCTGTAATTTTTTCAATATCTGTTTTTCTTGCCTCTCCTTTTATTGCGTCCTTTCTAAATATTCATAAAATTTCATATTTAATATTAATTGCAATATCTTTTCTGTTTTCTCTTCAGTCAGGGCTATATAGATCAATATTACAGGGTCTTCTGAAATTTAAAGAGATGGTGTTTAGTATTTTAATTGAAAGCAGTGCAAAATTTATTCTAAGTGTCTTTCTGGTATATCTTGGATTTCAAGTTGGTGGGGTAATGTTTTCTTTAGCTATATCCGCAGTTTTAGGATTGTATATTACTAATCGTTACTTAAGGTATGGGTCGGTAAAAAATACTAAATCTTCACCGCATATTAAGCCAATGGGTGTTTTTCTAATACCTTTCGTTATCCAGTCCATCGCTGTAACTTCTCTTTATTCCTCGGATGTTATTTTGGTAAAACATTTCTTCTCTGCGCACGAGGCGGGTATTTACGCAGCACTATCTACATTAGGGAAGATTATATTTTTTGGAACCGGTCCGATAAATGCGGTAATGTTTCCTTTGGTTTCTCAAAGAGAAGCTAAAGGACAGGATTATAAAAAGATTTTTAAATACAGTTTCCTCATAACCTCGTTGGGGGCAATTTTCATCTCGGGATTATACTGGTTGTTTCCTTCTTTTGCAATAAATTTGCTGTATGGCAGTGCATATCTTGAAGCAAAAAATTTATTGCTCTGGTTTGCGATTTTTATTAGTTTGTTTACTCTTTCTTCGTTATTAATTAATTACTGTTTATCTCTGGGAAGAACTAAAGTTGCATTGTTACCTCTTGTTGCAGCTATAATTCAAATTATTGCAATTACTTTTTTCCATCAAAGTTTATTTACAGTTATATTGATTTCAATTATTATAACCGCTTTACTACTTACAGCCTTACTTATATACTCTACATATGGAAAACGAATCCTCGTATGAAATAAACAAATTTGTTCCTGACGGAATAAAACTTATTACGATAATTGTTCCATGTTACAAGCAAGAACAGACAATTGTTAAGGATTTACTCCGAATAAAGAAAGTGTTGGATAAACTCCGTTATCCTGCAGAGTTAATTTGTGTTGTAGATGGGAAGATTGATAAAACATTTGAGAGAGCTTCAAAATTTGCCAAGAAATATGAAAATGTTAAAGTGATCGGATATGAAACGAATCGAGGTAAAGGTTATGCGGTCCGTTTTGGAATGGCTGAAAGCAGTGGTGATATTATAGGTTTTATTGATGCAGGTATGGATTTAAATCCTAATGGGTTATCAATGCTTTTAGAGCATTTTGAATGGTATGATGCAGATATCATAGTAGGGTCTAAAAGACATCCTGTATCTAAAGTGGATTATCCTTGGCAGAGAAGAATTCTCTCGATGGGTTACCAATTTTTAGTTTGGCTACTCTTTGGACTGAAAATTAGAGATACGCAGGTGGGTATGAAATTTTTTAGAAGGAGGATATTAGAAAAAGTACTCCCCAGACTTTTGGTGAAACGGTTTGCTTTTGATGTAGAAATGCTGGCAGTTGCGAATTACCTGGGTTATAAAAGGATTTTTGATGCACCTATTGATATTAAACTGCATTTTGGAGGAAC
>JAHIUE010000055.1 GCA_018817205.1 Patescibacteria group bacterium
GACAGACAATACCGGTGATGGTATCCTCAGGCCCGCCCTGCGCATTTATTCTTTCATTTGAATGCACATCTCCGCTAGCCTGTATCCATGGTGTGGCATTGCACCGGTAGCAGTAGCCCCTGGCGGGACCGGCATTTGCGGCACACCAGATGTTATATGTAGACGAGACTCCCGGATTAGCCTGCCAGGTTCCATTGCATGTTCCTATGCTTGAAGCTGAGGGGACAGAGTCACCGCATGCTTCCAGTCCGTCCGGACAGGCAAGCACACAAAGCGGAATGGAAAAGGTAGCAGTATTGCTATGTAAAGACCCATTCCATGTCCTGACGTAGTAGGTAGTGTCCGTGTTTAAGGTTAAACTATTTGCACCAGAAGAGAAACCGTCCGGGGCTGTGGTAGAGGTGTTGCTGACTGCTTTATTGTAATACGGACTGAAGCTACTGGCTGTACTTATATCAACGTAGGTGACAGCAGGAGTAGTTGTTGTCCAGGAAATAGTCACCCCTGATTCGTTATATCCACTGAAAATACAGGAAGGAGTGGTAATCGTGGGAGTGGGAGGTCGGGGATTGTTGATGGTATAGGTGGCTGTTTTGGAACAGGAGGTAGCGCCAGTAGCGCCAATTTTCCAATAATGGGTCCAAGTACCGCTTGTAGTGGCGGAATCAGCAGTACAAATATACTGGCGGCTCGAAAGAGGACTACCAATATTACAACTGCTGACACTGCCTGAGGGATTCCAGGTATCACCACCAAGATATGTATCCTGGCCGGGATTATATTTAAAATACATTGTCTGGCCCACATTGGCAGGGTTAGGAGTAATTGTTAAAGCAGTAGTAGAGCAACTTGTTCCACTCCCGCCACAGTCACCATTATTATTACAATTATTTGAACCTGATCCATTGATAGTAATACAACTGCTGCCACTGCATATGCGATGGCAACAACTGTTATTTGTGGAACAATTGCCGTTAGTTAATTTATAACCGCATGTTCCACAACTACTGTCGCATGATCCTGAAGTCGAGCAAGGGCCGGAGCAATCGGTGGAACACTCGGTGCTCCAGGATCCCCAGCCGCTTCCATCCGAATTACATTGTCTGTATCTCTGTTCACCGGCATCACTAGCACAGCCACCGCAGTTTCCGGTACACTGTCTGTCATAGCTGCCGGGTGTACAAACACAGGTTTGACACGCATTACTCCAACAACAACCACTTGCACAGTTAGCATGCCAAGTCGCCGGAACGTATCCCACTTCGCAGTAATGATTCGTACAACTATATGTTGTCAGCAGATTGCATATGTAAGTGCCGCTGCAGCAAGTATTAGCTCCAGGATCGTCATAGGGGCAATCTGCTCTGGTATCGCAATACGTTGCCATGGCGATCGGTACAAGCCGGTTTTGGAAAACTAAAAAACCAAAAAAAAGGAAACAAGCAACAAACAGCAGACTAATCGTTTTGTAAATCATTTTATTGCTTGATAAGTAAATTGACTTCCCACCGGAAGGTTGGAGCCATTTTTAAAAATAAAAAAATCTCCCCTGAGTGTGCTACCGATAGGAATAATAGTTAGTGATGTTTCCTTAACATCTGATTTGCCCTGCTCTAAAAATCTAGTTTTGAATGTGTTGCCGTCAGGCATTATATCGGTTATGGTAATTTTATTGCCTTTATCATCCTCCAGCGTAAATGAATGCTCGTCTTTGGCAGTTAATTTGCCATTAACACTACCTCTCCACTCATACACAATGGAGTTAGTTAAAAGAGATAAACTAATGGGAAGCTTAGATTCATCAGATGGTTTTGGGGTTTGGGTAGGAGTAGGCGGTTTGTTTAATGGCAGAATGGATTTGGCAAGAAACCCAAGACCAAAACCCAGCAATAAGGTTATTACAGGAACAACAACAGCCCTTTTGAAAATACTGCTTGAGGATTTTACAATAGTAACTTGATTCTCTGGTTGAGGAATTTGGCCATCCATAATTCTATCATGGCTTAAGTATGGTTTTAAGTCAAGGGCGCGGAATGTAATGGAAGAGAAGTTCTATGGGAGTGTGATACCTGATCTTGCCAGGTAGTCAATTGCCTGTTGATCTGGTATTATCCCACCAGTTAGTGCTTGCTCTGAAATTTTTATCCCTTTATATCCGTCTAAAAGTATCCTCCTGCCTTGTCCTTGAAAGGATAGTTGAAAAGCAAATCTTTCTTCTCCTCCTCCCCAGTCTATAGTTCCTGATAAACTACCATTTTCCCCGAAAGAAACCTGAATCTTGTCATATCTTTTTTCGGCACTCTGAAATGAATTAATCCCTGTTTTATTCAAGGTAAACAAGTACGCTACTTCTCCTCTTCTTGAGTTTCCTTGTAAAAAGTAATAAACACACCATTTTCCTACCGGTGACGGAAGATACGAAACCATCACCATTCCTCTTTTATTTTTTCCGTCCGCTGTTGTTGCAATTCCGCTGGATACGCCATAATCTGGATAAAGTTTTTTTTCAGGCGTAGAAGCAGCTGTTGGTTCAGGAGTTCTGGTAGGCGGGATGGAAGTGGGAGTAGATTCTTTTGTTGCTGTTGCGGTAGGAATAGAAGTTAGAGTGGGAGTAGATTCTTTTGTTGCTGTTGCGGTAGGAATAGAAGTTAGAGTGGGAGTAGATTCAGGTTCGTTTCCCATAAAAGGAAGGTAAATCCTATAAGGAGTAGGTGTAGGGGTGGGGGATTCCTGGATCTCTGCCGGAGGCGTTTGAGAACAGGCGGCCGAAAGAGATGCAGCAGCTCCACCCATAATTAATAAAGATAAAGTTCTCGCATAAGGACCTTCCATAGCCCTTTTTAGCAAAGATTCTCTCCGGTAAGTGTTGTCTGGAAAAAGGTCCCTGCGAGCACGAGCAGCTTTAATAGTGAGCGCTCGTGTTTCGGAACCCTGGTTTAATGATTGTGCAAAAGATAGGGGTTGGCCATGACGCAGTTCAGGTCTTAGCATAATTTACCCCCTTGACTTGAAAGAATAGATAATGTACCGTTAATTAATAACGGTATCTCTTGGAAGGAGTGCTGTTTTTCTTTTTGTTGGTCTGGCAACTCGAGTTCCAAACCTGATTTTATATTCATAGGTTAGCCTATAGAATGTTATTTTACTGCTATATTATACCACATCTTTGCAAGATGGGGTATTTTTGATAGAGAAAAGCTCAGGGTCATTGCATTCTCCAAAATCAGAAAGCAGGGGGAAGCAACCTCTTTTAAGAGGAAGTAGTTTTGGTAAGTTTTTGTTAATTTAACTTCTTCTCACTGTTTCTCATACAGGAAAGTCATGAAATATCACTTTTAAGCATAAATCACTTTCTGCTGCACTTGATTTAATCCCAGAAAGGTAAACAATTCTTCAGGATGGGCAGAAAACCTTCTGAAAGCTTGGGGGTAGGATTTAACATTACCTCTTTGGAATATACTGATAACCAGATTTCTAAAACCTGCCATAACCTCCGGTGCATGCCCTTTCCTGATGGTTGATTTATCCTCCCTGAATGATACATCCTGATACTCTGTGCAGATTATTCTCAATTGACCAGTGCCCCCTTAAATATTTACTTAACTTTTCAGCTGATGAGTATTCTTCAGGCAGGGAAGCTATGCCATAAACTATCTCTGTGCTTCTTCCACTTTTATCTGACCTGTTACTTTGAACCTTAAATACATGGGTAAGTCCCGGCCAGTTTAAGTAATCTGTTAAATCCTTACTCATCCAGATAGTCCTTTTTTCCACCCTGCCTTAGTTTTTCTTCGAACCTTTTTTAAAAGGTTGCATCCTCGCTTTTGCAGCTAAATAAATCTATGACAGACATAGATAGTTATAGATAAACTAAGAAAAATATGGTATATAGTGATTGTTAATATGAATAGATTGTTTTTAACAGCAAAAGATGTCGCTAACCTTTTGAAGCTCAATATACTTACTGTTTATGGGTACATTAGGAAAGGTAGACTTAAGGCAAGCAAATTTGGGAGAAATTACAGAGTTGAGGAAAAGGATTTGGATGCGTTCATAAAAGAACAACAAGTCCGGGAAAAGAGCAGGTAACATTCCCTGCATCTTTATAACTGCCCAGCCGCAAACGGGAGGTTAAAGAAATTATCCTGCCATGGCTGGATTTTTTATTAGGGAAAAACAAAAATGAATATGAATAAAATATCAATCGTAATACCTACATGGAACGAAAAAGGCAATGTCCAGCTCCTTATTGAACGCATTGATAGGGCTTTGAAACCAAAAAAAATCGCCTACGAAATTATCATTGTTGACGACCATTCAACCGACCGGACGCAAAAAAAACATTTTCCTTAACAAATAGTAATTTTGGCGAAAATTTATTTATAAAAATA